>JBGTAO010000529.1:0-7870 GCA_041749835.1 Gemmata sp.
TCGACTGGCGGTTCGGGCGGGGCGGCCGCTGGCACTGCGGCGTGTAGTCGTGCGCGATCCCCACAAAGCGCGAGATGGGGCACTGCCGCGGGAACTCATCGGCACCGACTCTCATGCTGCAATTCATGACCCTGCTGTGCATGTGGTCGTGGAACTCATGGGTGGCACCAGCACGGCCAAGCAAGTGGTGCTCGATGCGCTCGCGGCTGGCAAACATGTGGTTACAGCGAACAAGGCACTCCTGGCTGATGCCGGCACGGAGATATTCGAAGCCGCGCGCCAGGCCGAACGTGCTGTGTGTTTCGAGGCTGCTGTCGCGGGTGGTGTACCGATCATCCGGGCGCTGGGCGAAAGCCTCGCGGCCAATCAGGTCACGGCGATTCAGGGCATTCTGAACGGCACGTCGAACTTCATCCTGACGGCGATGGCCGAACGCGACATGACCTACCGCGCGGCGCTCGAAGAAGCCCAGAAGCTTGGGTATGCCGAAGCCGATCCGACACTCGATGTGGATGGCTCGGACGCCGCGCACAAGCTGGCGGTACTCGCGCAGATCTCCTTTGGCGTCGCCGCAAAGCCGCACGAGATCGAACGGCACGGGATCGACAAGCTCGACGCCATGGACATCCGCTTTGCTTACGAACTCGGCTACACCATCAAGTTGCTGGCGGAAGCGTGGTCCGACGAAACAGCGGTGGCGCTGCACGTGGCCCCGGTGCTGCTCCGGCACACCGATCTGCTGGCCCAGGTGCGGGGTGCCTATAACGCGATTCTTGTTCACGGCGATATTGTGGGCGAAACGCTCTACCAGGGGCCAGGTGCGGGCCGCGGGCCAACAGCAAGTTCCGTGGTTGCGGATCTCATCGATCTGGCCGTGGGCCGAGCCCAGCGCACTTTTGCCGCCGCGCAACTTTGGTCGAAGGCAAGCAAGGGCTTCACCATCGAACCAACTGAGCGTGTGCGGAGCCGCTTCTACTTGCGGTTACTGGTCGCCGATCAGCCGGGCGTGCTGGCCGACATCACCCGCATCCTGGCCGATCAGCAGATCAGCATTTCCAGTGTCGTGCAGCACGAAGCCGCCGAGAACGCGGGAGGCCCCGTACCTCTGGTGATCGTGACGCATTACGCTGAAACGGGACGGTTCAAGTCGGCGCTGCAGACGATCAATGCCCTGAGTACCGTTGCGAAGCCCGCCGTGTTCTACAGCATGGGCGACTAATTCCGCCAGAACCAAGCCGATTCACACGATTACCACGAAACCCGGAAGGCAGCCGGTTGACCCCCGGAAGCCATGCCGAGTAAACTAGCGTCAGTTCTGCCAACCTTCTCTCCCACTGCCGCCTCGCGTCAGGAGCTGCCAATGGATTTCTTCAACCGTCGTGAATTCCTGGAACGCTCAGCCATCCTCTCCGCCGCTGCTGCAGCGTTTGGTACGGGTGCCTCAGCCATCGGCCAAAACCAGCCCGTGGCAGCTACTGCCGCCCGCATGGACAAGCTTCGGGTCGCGGTTGTTGGCGTGCGGAGCCGTGGCATGAGCCACGTCAACGGCTTCCTGGGCAAGAACAACTGCGAGATCACCACCATCTGCGATTGCGATGAAGCGGTGATCGGCAACGCGATGAAAACGATCGAAGGGAAACAGGGGCACGCACCCACGTTCGAGAAGGATATCCGGAAGATCATCGACAACAAGGAAATCGATGTTGTCTCCATTGCCACGCCGAACCACTGGCACGCCCTGATGGCGGTGTGGGCGATGCAGAACGGCAAGGATGTGTATGTCGAGAAGCCCGCTTCGCACAACGTCCATGAAGGGGCGTTGATGCTGGCAGCCGCACGCAAGCACAACCGCATCTGCCAGGTCGGTACCCAGAGCCGCAGCAACCCCGGAATGCGGGATGCCATGGCCTTCATTCGTGATGGCAAGATCGGCAAGTGCGACATGGCGATTGGGCTCTGTTACAAGCCACGCGGCAGCATCGGCGATGCGGGGCTGACGAACGGCGATCAACAACCGCCTGAAACCATGGACTACGACTTGTGGTGTGGCCCGGCCCCGCTCAAGATGCCGCGCCGCAACACCAAGGGCAACGGCACGGTCCACTACGACTGGCACTGGATTTGGGACACCGGCAACGGCGACCTCGGCAACCAGGGTGTCCACGAGATGGATAAAGCCCGCTGGGGCCTGGGCAAGAACACTTTACCCAACAGCGTCTTTAGCCTGGGTGGTCGCTTTGGGTATGTCGATGACGGCCAGACCGCCAACACGCAGTTGAGCGTCTTCGACTACGGCCCCGAGAAGATTCTCTTCGAAGTACGCGGGCTGAATACCGGCGATTACAAGGGGGCCAAGGTCGGCAACATCTGGGTCGGCAGCGAAGGCTACGTGGTCTGCCCCAACTATGCCGGCGGCATTGCCTACGACCCCACGGGCAAGGAGATTACTCGCTTCGGCTGGAATGCGACGACCAAGAAATTCAGCGGCACCGATCAGCACCACTTCGACAACTTCGTGAAAGCCGTACGCAGCCGGAAGCACGAAGAATTGAACTGCGACATTGCTGAAGGGCACCAATCGGCGGCGCTGTGCCACCTGGCGAACATCAGCTACCGCATGGGCAACGAACAGGTGATCGGGAAAGCCGAGGCCGTCAGCGACAACAAGGTCGTGAACGAGTTTGCCGCACGCATGGTCGAACACCTCAAGGCCAACAAGGTGGACGTGGAGGGCACCAAGGGGAGCTTTGGCCCGGTGCTCGCCATCGATCCCAAGACCGAGAAGTTCACGAACAACCCAAAGGCCAACCCGATGCTGTCCCGTGAATACCGCAAGGGCTTCGAATTGAACGAGAACGTATAACGCGCCCCGTTCCGCGAATCTCTCCCAGCCCACGGAACGACCTTCCGTGGGCGTTTTTGTCGAGGAACCCGCCATGCGATCTGCGCTTCTCGTTGTCGCACTTCTGGTCGCGCCCGCATCCGCTGCCGACTATCCGCAACCCGCAGCCACCAAGGCCAACGAACCGCTCGCCAAGGCTTACTCTGCAGCCAAGGCTGCGGAATACCTGGACGGTGTCGGGGTGAACTGGACACGGACCCAGCAGTGCATTACTTGCCACACCAACATGCCCTACCTCACGGCACGGCCGCTGCTCCCCGGCGACGAGGGGTGGAAAGAAGTGCGGGCGTTTCTGGAGAAGGATGTCGAGAGTTGGTCTAACGGCGGCAAACCACGCGGCGATGCCTACGTAGTAGCCACGGCGTTTGCCCTCGCGTTCAACGACGCTCAGCAAACCGCCAAGCTTCACCCGGCTACTCAGGCCGCACTCGAGCGCATGTGGGAGGTGCAGCGCAAGAGCGGTGAATGGAACTGGCTGAAGTGCGACTGGCCGCCACTCGAACACGACAACTACTACGGCAGCACACTGGCCGCGCTCGCCATCGGCTACGCACCCGGCGACGCGGCCAAAAGCGTAGCCACCAAGGCCGGTATCGCAAAGCTGAAAACCTACTTTCAGAAGACCGCGCCGCCCGATCTCCACCATCGTGCCATGCTGCTGTGGGCTTCCACCAAACTCGATGGGCTCTTGACAGCCGAGGAGCAGAAGAAGACGATCGCTTCGCTCCGAGAAAAGCAAAACCAAGACGGCGGATGGTGCTTGCCCGCACTGGGGAACTACACGCGTCACGACGACTCGCCCAATCCGGCCGGCGCGGGAAGCGATGGCTATGGCACCGGCTTTGTCACGTTTGTCCTGTTGCAAGCCGGCGTTCCTGCCAATGATCCCGCTGTTGCGAAAGGCGTGAAGTGGCTCCAGACCCACCAGCGCGAAAGTGGTCGCTGGTTCACTCGTTCGTTGAGCAACGATCGCGCACACTATATTGCCAACGCCGGCACCGCGTTCGGTGTCCTGGCGTTACACGCAGCGGGTGAGAAGTGATTGAACTCAGATCGTGTTCTCAGCCCGCGTGGTTCCCGCGGGCTCTCGCCCTCACGGCGACTATTTGAACGCTTCCCATTCTTTACCCAGCACCGCCGAGGCGATCTTCAGTTTCAAGATCTCGTCGGTGCCCTCGTAAATCCGACAGACGCGAACATCCGTGAGGTGTCGCCCGGGGCGGTACAGTGTGCTCCAACCGCGACCACCGAATACCTGCACGGCGCGATCCGCAGCATCCCAGGCCGCATTCGTGGCAAAGAACTTCGCTTGTGCAGCTAGCAAGTCGGCCTGGCGCATCAGCTCCTTGTCCCCGGGGTTGGCCGCCGCCCGGTCCTTGGCCTCCGCCGCGCGCAGCACCAACGCTTCACTGGCCACGCGGTCCATCTCGATATTCGCAATGTGATCCTGCACCAACTGGTGGCGGGCAATCTCCTTACCGTGCTGGTGCCGACTCTTGGCGTACTCGACCACCTCGATGAGGCAATCTTCGATCACGCCGAGGCACCCCGCAGCCACACTGAGCCGGCCACTCACCAGCGTTCCCATGGCGATGCGGAAACCGTCGCCCAGCTCACCAATGAGATTCTCAGCGGGCACCACCACGTTGTTCATCTCGAACATCGCGGTGTTCGAAGTCGGTAGCCCCATCTTGGCGTTCGGGGCAAAGCTCTCGGCTTCGAACCCCTTGGCATCGGTATCGACGACAAACGCCGAGATGCGCCGGGATGCATCGCTCGCCGGGGCATCTTCCGGATAGCCGAACACCATAACCGCCTGAGCGATTCCACCATTGGAGATGAGGTACTTCACGCCGTTGAGAACGTAGTGCGAGCCGTCCTTGCGGTAGGTCGTGGTCATCTCGCGGGGGTTGCTTCCTGCGTCGGGTTCCGTCAGGCCAAAGGCCAGGATCTTGTCGCCCCGGACCGCTGCGGGAAGGTACTTGCGCTTCAACGCCTCGCTGCCCCACGTTTGAATGGGGTAAGCGCCGATACTGAGGTGCCCCGAAAAGAAGGTGCGAACGGTGGTTCCCTCGCGGCCGATGCGCACCAGCGCCTTGAGGTAATTGACCGCGTCGGCCCCGCGACCGCCGTATTCGGGGTGAACGTTAATGCCCAGCAAATCGTACTTCTTCGCCAACGGAACAACGTGTTCGTTGAAGGTGCGCTCGACGTAGGCGAATTCCTCGGCCGGGCGGACTTCCTGGCAGAACGCCTCGACATCAGCGATTAATTTGGCAGGGTCGAAGGGCATGACCAACTCCTGTGAGAGATTACCGCTATTGTACACCGCAGTTTGGGATCAACCGTAACCGCTCGGCTGCGTCAGACATGCGAATAGTGAGGGCTTTCAAACCCGCTTGAGCAACGATTCGGCAATCGTTCGGAGTAATCGCTCGATGCTGAACGGCTTCTCAATCAGCGTTGCATCGGGGGGCATTTCCACGGCTGTCGAGGCGGTGCCGCCAGTATAGCCAGACATGAAGATGACGCTCAGACCTGGAGTGATCCGGCGCAATTCCTTGACCAACGCAGGGCCGGTGCGATTGGGCATCACAACATCGGTGAGCACCAAATCAATACCGTTTGGTCGGGCGCAATAGAGCGCCAGCGCCTCATCGCCATCCGATGCCATGGCGACCTCGTACCCGCCGTGGTGCAGCACGGTGCGGATAAATCGGCGGACGGCTTCATCATCCTCGACTAGCAGAATTGTTCTTCGCGTCGCGTGGAGAATCTCGGGATCAGCGGTCAGCGACATGTCGGTCGACATCGTGCACCGTGGCGAAATCGTGAGCCGTGTCACCACGGTGTTGATTCATGAGTCTCATTGTTTCACGAATCACTGATCAGTACCAGCATAGCATGCGGAGCAAGCACATACTTGCTCCCTTCGCTCACGATTGGGCCTTCACCCTCGGCCAGGAAGTCGTCGGGGCTCGGGAGGGCGGTATCGATCACGCGCCGCCAGCGCCGCCGCGTGGGGGCTGGGGGAATCTGGAACGCCAGCGGTTCGCGCCAAGCATTCAGAGCCACGTAGAAATCGGCATCGATGCGGTAATCGGGATCGTGTTCGCGCCCGTTGAAGCGGCCATCGAGGCTGAACGCGAGGCTGTGGGAACTCGCCGAGAAATCGGGCTGGAACGGATCGATACCGTGCCAGTGGATGTCGGCCAGTCCGGGTAGCATCCCGGGCGGGGGCGTGGTGGCCGGGTAAGGAGAGACCGGGCGGACTTCGCCAGCCAGGCCTGCTTCACCAGGGCGCACCGGGCCGGCCGGGGGGAATGGCCCCGCTTCATCGCTCGCTTCCGACCCGCGGACTGGAACCGATGACAACCGCAACCGTTCCAGGCGCTTGAACTCTCCGGAAAAGAAGCGCCGCCGCCGCAGCACCGGGTGCCGCCGCCGCAGCCAGATCAGTTCCCGCACGAACCGGAGGAACTCCTTGTTGGTCTCGGCCAGTTCCCAGTTCACCCACGAGAGGTCGTTATCCTGGCACCAGGCGTTATTGTTCCCTTCCTGAGTCCGCAAGAATTCGTCGCCCGCCAGGATCATCGGCACCCCCTGGCTCAGCATCAGCGTGGCCATCATGTTCTTGGCCTGCCGCAGGCGCAGAGCCAGCACTTCCGGGTCCGTCGTTTCGCCTTCGACGCCGCAGTTCCACGAGTGGTTATCGTTGCCACCGTCGCGGTTCTCCTCGCCATTCGCGCGATTCTGTTTGTTGTTGTAGCTCACCAAGTCGTTCAGAGTGAAGCCGTCGTGACAGGTGACGAAGTTCAACGAATGGCGTGGTAACCGGCCGCTACGCTGGTACAGATCGGCGCTGCCGCAGATCCGCGATGCCAGCCCGCTCACGTGACCCGCATCACCCTTCCAGAAGCAGCGGATATCGTCGCGGTACTTGCCGTTCCATTCGCTCCAGCGCCGTCCAAAAGGGAAATCGCCCACCTGGTACAGCCCCGCCGCATCCCACGGTTCCGCGATCAGCTTGGTATCGGCGAGCACACCGTCCTCGGTAATGCTCTCGATCACCGGGGGTTCGATCATCACTTGCCCACGGCGATCGCGCCCCAAGATGCTCGCGAGATCGAACCGGAAGCCGTCGACGTGCATATCGCCCACCCAGTAGCGCAGGCATGTCATGATCAGGTCGCGGACCACCGGGTGATTGCAGTTCACGGTGTTGCCGCAGCCCGAGTAGTTCAGGTAACGGCCGGCGTCGTCCAGCAGGTAGTACAGTTCATTATCGAGACCGCGGAAGTTGAAGGTGCGGCCACGGTCATCGCCCTCGCCGGTGTGATTGAAGACGACATCCAGAATGACCTCGATCCCGGCCGCGTGCATCGCCTTCACCAGGTCGCGGAACTCGCGATTCTGTTCGTGCGTTCGGGCTCGGGCAGCGTACGCGGCCTTCACGGCAGCAAAGGCGATGGGGTTGTAGCCCCAGAAATTGACGAGCTTCTCCCCCGTCTCGGGGTTGATGAACGGGCAATCGCACTCATCGAACTCGAAGACCGGCATCAGCTCGACTGCCGTGACCCCCAGCCACTGCAAGTACGGGATCTTCTCGATGAGTCCCTGAAACGTGCCTGGATGGGCCACCTGGCTCGACTCATGACAGGTGAAACCGCGAACGTGGACCTCGTAGATGATCGAATCTTCGAGCGGGGTGAGCGGTGGTGCGTCGTCGCCCCAGTCGTAGCGCGGGCCGCGGTAGTAGAGGCTGCGCCGACTCGTTCGCTGGGGATCGACTTCACACGTACCCGCCCATTCGGCCCCGTTGGAAAGCGCTGTCGCCGCGGGATCGAGCAAGAGGCGCTCGGGCTTGAAGCGTGTCCGAGAGTCGTGGGGGCCATCGACCCGCCAACCATAGCAGAATGTCGGGGGAAGCCCGCTGACACGGATATGCCAGTGGTCGCCGGTGCGGTT
>JBGTAO010000530.1:0-5337 GCA_041749835.1 Gemmata sp.
TTGTTCTCGCCGGCCGCTACGATCACGATCGATACGTCGATCCCCGGATCCGCCGCGACTGGTTGGAGCACGCAGCAGGTTCCGGCGGGTCAAGGTTTCTCGCCGCTCGGCGGCCCTCCTTCGCTGGGGGCTGGGAGTTCGGCCGGGCAGCCTGGGTTGCTCGCACCAATGCCATCCAACTTGGGGATGGTGGCTCCGGCACCGGCGAACTATGGTTCGCTCGCACCGGGGGGAAACAGTGTCTTGAACCCGGGTGCAGTGGGGGCTCCGAACATTGGCCCGAATGGTGTTCCGGTGGGGTTGCCACCCATCGCCATCACGGCCCAGCCCCGCCAGTAACGGCTGATCGTCGTGAACTGAGAGCCCACCCGCTTCGCGCGGGTGGGCTTTTTGCATGTGTGCTGCGATTTGTGGCCTTCACCAGATAAACTGAAATGGGTCTGATCCCGCACGCACGCTGACACCGCAATGAACCCTCGACATCCCGAACCCTGGCTCAATCGCCGTCGGTTTCTTGCGGCAACGGTTGTTCACGCCGTTGGGAGCCCGGCTGCGGCCGAATCGCAGGGTGAAGGCGCATTCCAGCCTCTCGACGATCTACTCGCACGCTTTCTCGTGCAGCACGCGGTTCCCGGGGCCTCGCTCGCGGTCACCCGGCAGGGCAAGCTCGTTTATGCTCGCGGGTTTGGCTTTGCCGATTCCTGCAAGCGACTGCCGGTGACGCCGCAGTCGCGCTTCCGCATTGCGAGCATCTCCAAACCCATCACGGCCGTTGCCATCTTGCAACTCGTTGATGCCGGGAGACTGCAACTGGACGACCCGGTGCTGAAGCACTTCCAGTTGGAGCCGTTCCTTCAACCGACCGCCCGGCTCGATGCCCGCTGGGCGTGGGTCACGGTGCGGCATTGCTTGCAGCACACTGGTGGCTGGGATCGCGACCGCAGGGGCGGCTTCGACCCGATCGGTATTCCGGCCAGGATCGCCCGGCAAATGCGGCTTGCCCACGCACCGACGCCGGACAACATCGTGCAATACATGTTGGGGCAACCGCTCGATTTCGATCCGGGAACACAGTTCGCCTACTCGAACCTGGGCTATCTGGTCCTGGGGCGCATCATCGAAGCGATCATGGGGCAAGCGTACGAAGCCTGGGTGCGCAAGAACGTACTCGCACCGGTGAACGCCGAGAGCATGCGACTTGGAATGGGGCTGCCCGAGCAGCGTTTCCCCGACGAGGTGGCGTACTACGATTCCCAGAAGCGGTTAGGGCGTTGCCTCTACCCCTCGCGAGTGGGGCAGCAAGTTCCACTTCCGGATGGAGCGCTGAACATCGAGGCGTACGAGGCACACGGTGGTTGGGTGGCCACGGCGACCGATCTGGTGCGCTTTGCTAGTGCGTTCGATGTCCCGGCACGTTCGCCATTGCTCTCGGCGGCGGCGATCGAGCAAATGTGGGCGCGGCCCACCGGGCTAGCCGGCTTCGATTCTGGAGAGAAGCCGAAACCGGTCTACTACGGCTGTGGCTGGGATGTTCGGCCACTCCGACAGGCAGGGCGATTGAACACCTGGCACACCGGGTTGATTCCCGGAACGTCGGCGCTGCTGGTTCGGCGCTGGGACGGCTTCAACTGGGCGGTGCTGTTCAATACCGATGCCAGCACGAACGGCGACATCCTTTCGACTCGGATCGACGGCCCGCTCCACGGTGCGATCGATGCCGTGCCGTGGTGATGGTGCCAGGAGTGTCCCCACCGGCTTGAACCATTCCGTGCCGTTTGTTCGCAATTCGTCGTTGCGAGGTTGGAAACACGTTCAGGCCGCACCGGGCGTTACAACCCCACCGGTTTCTCGCCTACTGTTTGTGCGTGCCTGTTTGACCACCCTCAGCCGAGAGGTATAATCGCGATTGAGGCAGGCCGCCGCAATCATTCACCGGACGCCACAGCTCGCAGGGGAATGCTCGTGCCCCACCCCAATAAGCGTCACGCACCATCATCGACCGACAACCCATTCCCACCTGGCTCGGTGCTGGCGTTCCTGGCCGACCGCAATCAGTTGGATTTCGAACTCGACTTCTACGGCAAATTGCTGACCGCACATCCGGCGTACTCCGAGGTGCTCCGGGTGCAGGCCTGTAACTTGACGACCAAGGGCCGCCTCGAAGATGGCCTCGTGATCGACAAGCAACTCGTTTCGGTTTGCCCCACCGATCCGACGGCGCACTACAACCTTGCCTGCCGCTATGCCTTGTTGCAACTGGCCGAGCAAGCGTTCGTCTCCTTGCGGAAGGCGATGGAACTGGGGTACCGCGACTTTCAGTTCATGGAAGAAGATCACGATCTCGATTCGATTCGCAAAGATCCCCGGTATCGCCAGATTATGCGAGAATACCGTTCGCGGACGTGAATTGTTACCCGCCGGGCTATAACAGGGGAGTAGTGTCACTTCTCTCCTGTTCTCAGTCTGTGAACGCGATGCCAGAACTCTTCACCTCTCCTGCTTCTACCCCCGCCCGAGCAGCGTTTGCGGCCAAGCCGCGCGGCCTGATCGACAAAGTCATGTCGGTTGCGGATGCGGTACGCGAATTCATTCACGATGGCGACTACTTCGCCACGGGTGGCTTTGGCACCAATCGCATTCCGGCGGCGGTGTGCCACGAGATTATTCGGCAGCGTCGCCAGAATCTCGGGTTCAGTGGCCACACCACAACGCACGACTTCCAGATCCTCTGTTCCGGGAACTTGACGGGGCGGGGCCAAACGCTGGCTTGCCTCGATGCCGCGTACATCGTGGGGTTGGAAGCCCGTGGGCTATCGCCGCACGCACGCCGCGTAATGGAGTCGGGAACGGTGAAGTGCGTGGAATGGTCCAATTACACGCTGGCACTCCGCTACACTGCTGCCGCGATGGGTGTGCCGTTTGTGCCTGCTCGCAGTTTGCTCGGCACCGATACGCTGGCGCATTGCCCAGCCAAGACAATTGAATGCCCATTCACCGGCGAGAAACTCGTGGCGATTCCGGCACTGTATCCGGATGTGGCCGCGATCCATGTGCACGAGGCCGATCGCTACGGCAACTGCCGCTTCAGTGGTACTTCGGTGGCCGACTTCGATCTGGCGCGGGCCGCCAAGCGCGTCATCATCACCTGTGAACGCCTAGTCCCGCATGATGAGATGCGCCGAGAACCGCACCGCACACAGATTCCCTTTCTGTGTGTCGATGCCGTCTGCGAGGTTCCGTTCGGTAGTTACCCGGGCAACATGCCAGGCGAATACTTCTCCGATGAAGAGCATTTGAAACTGTGGCTCGATGTGGAGAAAGATCCCGCGGCGTTCGCGCAGTTCCTGGACGATCACATTGTTGGTGTGCAAAACTTCGGCGAGTACCTCGATCGCTGTGGCGGGCTTGCGCGCTTACAGATGCTGCGGCAGCGCGAGTTGCTCTTGCACCTGGGCCGGTAAATCGGCGAGAGGGGCGAATCTTCACGCGGGTCAATCGTTGTCGGATCCGCCCCTGTCTGCAATAATACTCCCGCGAGGCCCCGGGTTGCCGATGTGATCGGTCGCCCCCTCCCACCTGCCCCGCTTCCCGTTTGTTGCTAAGGAGATGTGTTCGTGACTCACTTGCTTCGTTTACTGGCCGGCAGCACGGCTCTCGTTGCTGGAATGTGCTACTTCTCAGGCGCAACAGCGGCACCCCCGGCTTTGAGCCAGTCGTCGTTCAAAAAGGCCGCCGATGCCGACCTGGAATTCCTCCTCAAGCGGCTTGATGAAATGGCCGCGCAGGACAAACCCAAGGATGGCTTCCGCAAGCCAGCGATTGCCAGCGCCGTGATGCTCGCCATGTACGGCGAAGCCCTGGGCGATGCCACCTTGAAGGCCGACGCGCTCAAAGTGGCCGAGGCACTCCACAAGAAAGACATTAAAGGTGCCACCGACCTCGCCAAGAAGCTGGCCATCAAGCCGGGTTCGGCGAGTAAGGTTGCCCTGGTGAAGCCCGAGAACTTCGCGTTCGATCTCGATCTGGTGATGAATCCGTTCCGGGCGGCCCGGGCCGGTGGCATGAACATCGAGAAGGACATCCGCGACATGATCGCCAAGAAGAACGCGCTGAAGGTCGAACCGGAGGCGGCGGAAATTCTGGGGTTGCGCACCGCGATCCTTGGCGAGTACACCTTCCACCTGCCCAACGACGCGGCTGCGACCAACAAGGCCAACACGGAAGACTGGCAACGGTGGACCAAGGAAATGAGCGACACGAGCGTGAAATTGACCGAAGAGGCCGGTAAGGGCAAGACGGCTAACGAAGCCGCGATGATCGCGCTGCTGAACAAGCTCAACAACACCTGCTCGAACTGCCACAACAAGTTCCGGCAAGACTGATCGTAGCCGGTTACGTGAACTCGCCCGCCGTGTGAGCACAGACCCCCAAGCTTGGTCTGGCTGACACGGCGGGCGAGTTTTTCGATCACTTCACGCTACGGCACTTCACGCGGATGGCTCAGTTCTTCCGCTTCTTCTTGCGGTCACGCTGAGTATCTCCGCGGGGATCCGAATTGGGGTTGTTGCGAATCTGCCGGCGCGATTGCTCCTCGGCCTGCTTCTGCAAATCTTCCATCTTATCCTTCATCGCTTGTCGCATCCGGCCCAGGAATCCCTTGGGCTTCTCCGGTTCCGTTGGCGCAGTGGCCGTGCCACCCGTGCCATGATGATTCGAGTGTTTCGAGCCATCCTGGAGTGGCACCGTGGTCTTCACGTCTCCGGCCCTGGGGATTAAGCGCCGCTCGATGAGCCCCCACACCGTGCCGATGATGAAGTAGAGCGCCAGCCCGGCCGCCACCTTGTAAAAGAGGATGGCCATCACACCCATCATGATCTTCATCATGCGTTGTTGGGCTGCCATCTGTTCGTCGGCTGGTGGTGGCATCATCTTGGTCTGTTGCCAGAGCATCAGCCCGACCGCCAACAGTGGCAACACGTTGAAGAACGGCCCGAGGTAGAGGAACCCGCCCAGATCCTTGGGCGTGCTGATAAACGGGATCTGCTCGCCCCACCACACCGTCATGTCCGGGGCCGCGAGGTTCTTGATCCACAGGAACGGCTCCAGCCGGAAGAAGACGCTTTCCTGTAAGCAGAAATAGAGCCCCATCATGATCGGCATTTGTGCCAGCAACAGCAGACACCCGCCCATTGCAGCAAAGGGGTTCACGCCGTTGGCCATCATCAGTCGCATCTTCTCGCGGTGCTGCACCTGCGGATCGTCCGGGAATTTCTTCTTGATTTCCTCGAACTGCGGGGCCAGGCGCTTTTGCACATCCATCATCTTCAGGTTCATCTG
>JBGTAO010000531.1:0-6041 GCA_041749835.1 Gemmata sp.
GTACCATAGCCGCGCCCCAACATCACGTTGGGTTTCGCAAAGGTCGGTGTGATCGCGACCAAGCCCGCCAGGCAACTCACCACTGCGATGGTTGCAACGAGTTGAGTTGTCGCTCTCCCCAAAATCCGGTGACCAAGTTGCAACAGAGCCGCGATCCCCACACCTGCTAACACCCAGAGAAATGGGGACCACGAGTGCAGAAACCGCATCTGTTGGTTGGGGTGATTCAACGTCAAGAAACCACACAGCCCAAAGCTGAGCGGGACCACGAACCACCCTTTCGGAGTCTCGCGGCGACACAGCAGCGCAACCAATCCAATGAGCGCTCCGATGGACGCCAGGCCAGCTACGAGCGGGAGTGCATGGTAGTCGCCGACAAACCCGCTGTAGTAAAACTGAAACGACTCCAGCGGCGTGTGTTTCAATACCCCCGGGTTGTTTCCCGGCCCCGAATACCAGACGAAGTACTGCAAGCGAAACGGAAGCAAGAGCCACACTTGCACCGGTACTGCAGCCCAGGTGAAGAGCTTGACCGCAGGTTCGCCGAACAACCGCACCGCCGCCTCACGCCCAGTCGGCCACCACCACAGCGCGATTCTCAGCAACAAGATTCCATAGGCAGCATTTACGATGAGGCGAGTTTCCTTGAAGGCCACAACGCGATCGCCGAATTGCACGGACAGGCCACCATTCCACACGGCCGCGATGGAGATTCCTAACAACGCTGCGATGAGGTAATTCAAGGGTCGACCGAACTGGCCACTCAGCCATTGCGACCAGTCCACCATTCGGAGGCCTGTACGAACCGTATTCCACACTTCGCGCGGTTGCCGGAGGACTTCCACGGCCACCAGCGTAATCACGGATATTCCCCAGTAGTTGTACTTCTGGAGGAACAGACAGGAGAGCAACGCACCGAGTACGATGCCACTGCGGCGCGTGGGTTGCTCAATGTACACCAGATAGGAATAGACCACTGCGAGGGTCAACCCGAGACCCAGGCTTTCGAGCATGACATCGGTACCCATCGCACGAAGTGCCGGGCTTGAAAGGAATAACCCCGCTGCTATCAGTCCACCTGCTGCTCCGTAAGCTCCACCCAGGCGGCGCGTGATCAGAAACGCCAGCACAGCAGACAAACACCAACCGAACAAGCTGGGGAGCACTGCGGCTGCGGGGTCTGGGCCAGTGACTGTCAACACTGCAGCCAGGCAAAACGGATGAAACACCGGCCATCCCAAGCTTGCAGCATCGAGATCAAGCAAGGCACGAATGAAGTGCCCCTGACGCAGTTCACAGGCGACGTTCAACCCCGACTGATAATGCGCATTGCGATCATGATAAGCGCTGGACCAGCGTAACCGCAGATTCTCACGATAAGCCTGATGTGCGCCCCAACCGACGATCGTAACGGCCACCAACAGTGCGAGCACGACCGGATCGAACCAACGCGCCTGGGCTGGCCACTGAGCCGACTTGGGCACCAGTAAAGTTCGTAAACTACCAACACCGCCCTGAACCGAAGTTGACCCCATTACTCACTCCGGATATCACCCGTGATGACTCGCGGGTTCACCCGCGTGAGCACCGGTATACCCGACCCGCAGCCCCGCGCACCAGCCCAGAGACCCACATGATTGGTACCACACTCAACCCCCGGCAATTTCTGGATCGCGTCGCCAAAGAACTGGATCACATCGACACGGCAGAGATCCAAAAGCTCGCGGAAGTGATCCACGAACGCTACGAAGCTCGGCGATTTGTCTTTGTGATCGGCAACGGTGGCAGCGGCTCGAACGCCTCCCACTTTTGCGAGGACATGGGCAAAGGCACGCTGGCACGCAAGTTTTTCGATGACGACACAAAAAAGCGATTGAAGATCTTGAGCCTCACGGACAACACGCCTTATATTCTGGCCTGGGGTAACGACGAAGGCTTTGATCGCGTCTTCGTGGAACAACTCAAGAACCTGGCTTCGGAAGGCGATCTCCTCGTGGCCATCAGCGGTTCCGGCAATAGCCCGAACATCTTGCGTGCCGTGGATTGGGCCAATTCCCATGGCCTCACGACTTTCGGCTGCACCGGCTTCTCAGGTGGGAAACTCCGGACATTAGCACATCACAATCTGCACGTTCCGCTCGACGATATGGGAATTGTGGAATCGATCCACCTGATCGCGTTCCACTGGGTTGTGGACGATCTACATCGTCGGATTTCACTTGTTGGTTAACTCGCTATCGAAATGTCGTTACCGACTTCACAACTCGGATGCGTGGGCGAAAGCTATACTGCTCACGCTGTTGATCAATAAATTCAGATCATGTATTCCACTCTTCAAGTGTTCCCGGGAACACGCTCACCATTTCCGTTCCATCATCGATACGATTTGCACAGCGATCTGATCATGAACCCGTTTGGATGCAGAAGCATTTGTCTCGCCGAGTTCCTGGATATACCGACCGGAAGCCACAATTCGGGTGGGTACGACAAGCGGCGTTTCAGACACAGGTGGCGGCGGGGTCAGAGTGGGGTCAAAGGAAATCGGTGGATTCGTCACATCAATAGCACCAAGTCCCGGAGTTCGATTCCGCCGGGGTGCCGAGAGAATTGTGCCATCACGAAGATCACGCCACACGACATCGACTGTGACAACTACATCACCATCGCGAACGGTGTTCTGTTGCGTACGATTTGTGATGTTCTTGGACAGAGTGACAATGTTTCCCTGTAGCTCGGTGTCCGCCCGGTCGGGGTCCGAAACAACGCGGAAGCTTGTCGTACGGCCGATTTCATCAACTACGGCTTTGGTGACATCCACCTCGAAACCCCGATAGGGCGAGGTCTGAAAAGCGCGGTTGTTGAACAACGGCACGTAGACGGTCTGGATGTTGGGATCGTAGAGCGCTCCAGCTCCAATTTTGTAGCCAAAGATCGTTGGCACACTCTGGCAACCCAGTAGTGCTGCCAATGGAGTGGTCGCGCTGAGCGTCAGAAATCGGCGTCGCGAAAGTTCGCGCATGGTACTTGCTCTGGTGTACTCATGGGGACAGTATCTACAGCCTGAACTCACGGGCCGGGTGGCAACGATCCGCTCGCTGTCATCGCAGCCGGCAACACAGTCGCAGGCTCCAGCTTGGGATCGACACGCGGCAGGCTCTGTTCTTCACCCGGAGGCCGCTTCTTGCCGAACAGTTCGTTCCATTTCGACTCGACCTTGGCGAACGGATCGATACCCGTTGCCGGAGTACCGGAATTCATCAGGGTAATCAGCCGCTCTTTCTTCACATCGGCCATTTCGGAGTACTGAGTTCCCCCGTAGCGACGACGGACCAACTCGTAGTAGAACACCGCCGATCCCGGGTGGCCGGTTCGTTCATAGTACTCGGCAGTGCGGAAATCCTTCTCGGCTTGTTGCATGCGAATGGCGAACTTCGCTCGCGTCAGCTTGTCGGCCATTTCGGGGTTCTGCGTCAACTCGGGCACCGAGGCTTCTGCGACATGCACAAGTTGGAGAGCTTCGGCACATTTCCGGTTGTCGTACTCGGCACCACCAGTCGCGTTGTTCTTGGCATGGATTGCGTAGGCGAGGGCTTGTGGACGCAGTGGGCTTTCCTTGTGAATCTCGGCAAGCATGCTGAAGAAATGGTCAGCTTCCTGGAAGTTCCCGCGAATGTAGTTCACGTAACCACACCAGAACAGTGCTTTATCGGCCGTGGGACCGGTCACATCCTGGGTATGAATCCGTTCGAGGGCTTCGAGCGTGCGACCTTCCTGATCCAGCGTCGGGCGGGACTTGTCGAACGGATTGGGCATCCGCGGTTTCCAGTGCAGAATGCCCGGCTCGTCGGCACGGCGTTCGAGTTCATCGCGGAAATCATCGAGCCAGTAATCCGCAATTTCGTACATCCGCATGCAGGATTCCCGACGATGGGCACCCGTTGGGAAATCGTTGAGTAACTTGTGATAGGTATCGACCGCTTCCGGATATTGAGCCCGCATCCGGCGGCATTCCGCCTGCATAAACCGCGAGTTTTCAGCCAGGTCCGTGGAGTTTGCTTTGTTATCGGCAAGTTTGGTGAAGATGTCTTGAGCCTTGCTGTATTCACCCTCGGCGAACAGTTGTTGCGCGGTAGCGAACTTCTCCTCGGATCGCCTGTCTTCATAGCTCGATTCGAAGACCATGGCGCGTAGTTCAGCATTGCGCTCTTTGAAGCTCGTCCAGGTTTTGCACCCGGGTGAACCCAACGCCAGAAGTGCGAGCAGAACAGCAATTGGCTGTTCTGGCCCGCGGAAAGTCCTGCCGACAATCGTCGCCATGAATCGGACTCCCCCTGTCCTTAACATCCATCGACATACCCCAGTAGCCGTGGCCGTCGCCCCAGGACGAAGCTCACAGTTTGTGCCAGGAGTTGTCGCAACTCCTCACGCACTTCTTCGGGTACGCCGGTTGGTCTGGCTTCGCCACTTTCGATTTCGAGTGTCAATCCGCGCAAAACCTCGAGCGCATTGACTGTGATCGAACGTCGATCGGGGCTACTCGGTCCACACAACGGGCACAGCGTACCACCTGCTGCAGGGCTGAATGCCGCACGGGTCATTCCGTTTGGAAACAGCTCTCCTCCACAGGTGGCACACGCATCGAGCCGGGGGCTATAACCCAACTCATACAGCCAGACAAGCTCGAATCCCGTCGCGGCATCTTGGGGGTGCAACTGCTGCCCCAGGCAACGCAGAGTCTCCAATGCGCTCTCGAAAAGTCGAGGATGCGGATCGTAATCTTGTGTTCCGTCCGAAAGCAACTCAGCGATGTAGTACCCCGTATACAGCCGGGGTAAACTCTGCCGCAAAATGGGGAACTGTTCCTCCAGGCGTGCCTCGGTCAGAAGATCGAGCCCACCCTGCGATTTGCGGACGAAGACGATTCGGCAAACAGTCAGGAGGTCGAACGCGCACTCGAAGTTGGATTTCAAGCGCCGCCCACCCTTGGCGAGTGCCCGCACCTTGCCAAACTCACGGGTGAACAGGGTGGTGATGCGTGAGGTTTCACTCCAGTCACTACCACGCACGACCAGTGCCAACGCTTGCTCTGCTGCCATGTGACTAACTCCCGATGCCGAGAACGGTCGCGAAACATTAGCTGTGGTTGCAACTCCGGCGTACATCAACTCGCGAGATTTCTGACATGACACCAAACCTGCGCAAACGCTCCCCGGCTAACATGAATACTGAGCGAGCGATTGCGCGAGCACATTCATGCTGATCGGTCACGAGATGGAGAACCCATTCACATGTCAACCATCGCCGAGTTGCGAAAAGAATATGGCCTTGCGGGCCTCGCCGAGGCCGAAGCGGGACCGGACCCGTTGGTTCTCTTCCGCCGTTGGTTTGAAGAAGCCGTCGCCTCAGGGCTGCATGAACCGAACGCCATGGCACTCGCAACTTCCACATTGCAAGGCGTGCCGAGCGTGAGGCTGGTGTTGCTGAAGGCGTTGGATGATCGTGGCTTCTCCTTCTTCACGAATTACGATAGCCGTAAGGCAGCCGAAATCGCCGAGAATCCGCAGGTCGCTCTCGCATTTCCTTGGCATGCTATCGAACGGCAGGTGCGGGTCGAAGGGCGAATCGAGATGGTGTCGGCAGCGGAATCGGACGACTACTTCGCCAATCGGCCAATCGGCTCTCGGCTGGGAGCGTGGGCCTCCCGGCAGAGCGAGGTGATCCCGGATCGCGAGTATCTCCAGCGTCGGCAAGACGAGTTGTTGGCCCAATACGCCGATGGCAAGGTCCCGCGACCGCCGCACTGGGGTGGTTACCGCGTGTTACCTGTCGTGATGGAGTTTTGGCAAGGTCGCCCGAGCCGGTTGCACGATCGATTACGCTTTACGCTGCAGCCGAACGGAACGTGGCTTCGTGAACGGCTTTCGCCGTGACGGCCGCCGTTCGGGAAGCGGGAATTGCTGGATCGTCACTGGTTGGCCCCCTGCACTGCCCCCGCCCTTTTGCACACTCATCACAAACGCGATGATGAGCCCGACCGCGAG
>JBGTAO010000532.1:0-5118 GCA_041749835.1 Gemmata sp.
ACCAAATCGGCCCAGTTCCCATTTCATAGCTGGCTTCCTGAAACGATGGAGTCGCCAACGCCGGTATCAGCACTCATGCATGCCGGGATCATCAATGCGGGTGGTGCCTTGGTGATTCGCTTTGCACCGTTGTTGGTGCGAGTACCCGAAGCCTTGCTCGTGCTCGTGGTGATCGGAACACTGACGGCCTGTTTGGGCATGATCTCGATGTGGGCTCAGGTGAAAATCAAGCGAACACTGGCCTGGTCCACTGTGAGCCAGATGGGGTTCATGATGGTGCAATGCGGCCTCGGAGCATTTGCTGTCGCTCTGTTACATATCGTTGGGCACGGGTGTTATAAGGCCTGGAGCTTTCTTCGCTCCGGCACACTTCCACCAGCGGCCACATCCCCAGTTCCTGCATCACCTGGGCGGCTGTTGCTATTCGCACTAATCGGAACACTCCTTGCGATTCCCACGTTGGCAATGGCAACGATCCTAACCGGGTATCACCCGCCGAACTCGCCAGGTGAACTTGCGTTAGCGGCGGTTGTTGCACTCTCTGTGGGTCAATTGTGGGTGGTAGTTCGAGGACATGAAGCCGTTACGTGGCGTGCGGGATTCACGCAAACTTTGCTTGCACTCGGAATGACGGCGCTCGTTCCACTTCTGGCATTCGAGCTTTACCATGTTGCAAACCTCTATCTCGCACCGGTCCTGGGCCCCTCCCCCACACCAACGGGTTTACTTGACTGGGTTACAGCGATCGTGCCGCTCGTGGCCTTCTGCCTGTTAATTGTCTTTCACTCGTTGCTCCCTGTAATCATGCAGACTGCAATTGGACGCAGCGTTTACATTCATGCTCTTCATGGGTTCTACTACGGTGCAATTGCAGATCGACTTGTTGCAGGAGTTTGGGGACAAACACAACCACGAACACGTGAGGTGAAGCATGCTTGATGTCATCGAGGAAAGCCCTATCGTGCTCGACGCCGATGTGGTTGGAGCCGAAGTGATCCGGGTTTCAAACCGCTTCCCACCGCTCTGGGATTTACGGAACTATGTCGCTGTGAACCCATTTCTCGGATTCACAGCCGAGCCAGTCATCGAGGCTTCACGCTCGGTCCTGGACGGTCTCGGTGGCCGACTACTACCGGGAATCGATTACTACCGTGAACGATGGCAGGTGGGCGCATTTCAGCAAGCAGACTTGTTAGCCGCGGCTCGCCGTGTCGGGTGTCAGCCAGAGGTTTGTCACGCGATCTTCGCTGGCGAGTACCCGATGCCAACTCGGTTGTCCCAGCGAATCGTGACGTTCGCTGAGCTGTATGACGAGGAACATGGAACCGACTGGACCAACCTGTTCATCGGGTCGGCGGCGCGGTGGTGTGCGGTCCATACCACCGGTGGTGGAACGTACTGGCCATTGCCACAAGGCTCCCGGGGTTTGTTCCAGTCCTGGCGCGAGACAGCGCTGTCCGATCGGACTTACGAGATCTCAGGCTTACAAGGCTTTCGCAAGTGGGTCAGTCAGTTGCCTGAAGATCCGCTAGAAGCGATCGTAGCCGCCATTGCTCAAAATCCGGTTCCTGAGGACAAGCGAGCAGACTACTTTTATCGCTTGCTCAGTGGCGTTTACGGCTGGGCATCGTATTTGCGCCGATCCACCTGGGCTGGTGAAGTCGCTGGAGCTGGTGAATTGACTGACTTGCTTGCGATTCGAGTATGTCTTGATACCGCAGTAGCACTGCAGTTTCAAACTCGCCAACGAAGCTTCGAAGTGGCAAGTGTAGCTGTTGAAGACGAAACCGTTCTCATGGCCTTTCAGGAGGCCCTTGAGGACAGTTACGTGCACAAACTCGTCGGGAATATCTTGCCGGCTTCAGAGTCCGGAAAACCGATCACACGGCCTGGGGTGCAGGCAGTGTTTTGCATCGATGTTCGGTCCGAACCGCTTCGCCGCCACCTGGAGGCGCAGTCACCTCAGATCGAAACACGAGGATTCGCGGGCTTCTTTGGTATTGCCCTGAATTGGCAGACTGAAATCGAAAATAGCCCAAGGTGCCCCGTGCTGTTGAAGCCTGGGGTGAGTGTACGTGCGTGTTGTGACCACCACACCGATTCCGGTGCAACGAGCTTGAAGTACGTCCAAGCCGCGCCGGTTGCCGCTTTCTCGTATGTGGAACTGATCGGGCTTGGCTACGGGCTCGGACTTGCTGGCGAAGCACTGACTGCCATTCCGACTCTTGCTTCAACTGAGGCTCGTGCAGAATTTGATCTGGAAGACGATGCTCACGGCAACGGTCTTTCGGTGTCGGCACGACTCGATACCGCGTGCGGAATCCTCAAGAACATGGGATTCCAAAAATCCTTCGCTCGGCTGGTGCTGCTCTGCGGTCATGAGAGTCACAGTGCGAATAATCCCCACGCTGCAGGTCTCGATTGTGGAGCCTGCGGTGGGCATGGAGGAGCGATCAATGCACGGGTTGCTGCCGCACTCTTGAACGATCCCATCGTTCGTGCTGGTTTACCCGCTCGTGGCTGGCAGATCCCGCGCTGCACTCACTTTCTCCCTGCAGTCCACGATACCGCGACCGAGCAGGTTCAGCTCCTAGATGTGGATCGCGTGCCCACCGAGTTCGATACCGATATCGTGCAGTTACGAGTTTGGTTATCGGCCGCTGGGGAAGCAACGCGAGCGGAACGAGCTCCTTCGCTGGGTTTAGGAGTGAAACCATCAGGATTACTCAGCAGGCTCTTCGGTCGCAGGTCACGAGACTGGGCAGAGGTTCGTCCGGAATGGGGCCTGGCGCGCAACGCAGCATTCATCGCAGCCCGGCGCAGTCGGACTCGGGGGATCGATCTGCACGGGCGAGCATTCCTGCATGAATATGACGCTGCGAACGACCCTGACG
The DNA here is from genome assembly GCA_041749835.1 of Gemmata sp. GTDB lineage: Bacteria > Planctomycetota > Planctomycetia > Gemmatales > Gemmataceae > Gemmata. The sequence continues at coordinate 2,895 of JBGTAO010000532.1, forward strand.
ATTCGATCCTGACGCTTATTCTGTCGGCTCCAATGGTGGTCGCGTCCTGGATCAATCTCCAATACTTTGCCTCCACGGTTGACAACGATGTGTTTGGTTGTGGCGATAAAACTCTCCACAACCGGGTAGGAACTTTGGGTGTCGTGTTGGGCAATGGTGGTGACCTCCGAACTGGTCTGCCGCTTCAGTCTGTTCACTCCGAAAAAGGGAGTTGGTTCCATGAACCGCTTCGGTTGCAGGTGATCGTTGAAGCAACTCCCGAGCAAATTGACCGCGTACTCGCTGCACAACCCGGTGTGAACGAATTAGTGGAGAATGGTTGGGTTCGTCTGTTTGCCTTGAGCCCGAACGGACCTGAAACCTTCCGGCGAGCCCCTGGCCAGGGGTGGGAGCGGGTCAATGCCACAGAAGAGTAAACGACACATGAAGCGACCCGCGCCCATCGTTGACCCCAAGGAGCCGATGGGGAAGCCCACGCCTCTGATTGTGCCGGCATGGACGTTCCTGAGCAACCATGCTCATGTCCTGTTGATGATCGCACGTGATCCAGAGATCCGATTACGCGATGTTGCAGACGCCGTCGGTATCACCGAGCGGGCTGTGCAGAGGATCATTACCGACTTGGAGGAAGGCCGCTACATCGAACGCGAGCGACACGGACGACGGAACCATTACCGCGTCCATCCGGAGCTACCGCTACGGCACCCGGTGGAGTCGCACCGCGACGTGGGCGCTCTCCTCCGGTTGATCCTTGAATCGTGACTCTCGCACTTCTGTGCAGTTACTCAGGATTGTCAGTGGCACGTGCAGGAGCAGTACAAGCGAAAGTGTTATTCTTTTTCCCCACCAGGTGCTTTTACCACTGTGGGCTCGATCACACCGCCATCCCAAATTATCTTGCATCGGGGAAGAGCTTTGGCCAGTGCCGTCACTGCTGGACGGCTGACCTTTGTAAAGCGCATTTGCAAGTCTTGCAGATTCGCGCATTTCTCAAGCGCTTTCAGCCCTTCGTCTGTGATTGCTGTGTCTGTTACGTGCAGCGTCTCGAGCTTGGGATATCTTGCGAGATGGACAAGCGATTTGTTCGTGATCTGCGTTTTGTAAAGGTAGACTTTCGCCAACTCGGGAAGTTCGCCCAGACTCGCCACATGATCGTCACCTACGGGTGCTTCATTCAAGATCAAGGTTGAGAACAGTCTCAAACCCGTGAACCGTTTCATTTCCTGCGGAGTGATATTGCGATCGCGGAAAAAACTGGCAGATATCAAGTTGGCTGTTTCGTGGGGAAGTGGTTCGGTCGTGGTCACCGTGACATAGCCTTTCGGCGTGTTGATCCCGAAGCTATACGTCTTTCGCTCGGCAAGCCACACGGCGACTGCGCGATCCTTGATCGTGTTCGAGATTGGTTCAATTACCCAGCCATCCCAAGTGATCTGACATTTCGGCAACTGGTTCGCGAGCTGGCGGACATCGGATTCTGCGACCCGGCACCCGCGAATGAATAGCTCTTCAAGGCCGGTGTGCTGCGCGATCTGCTTGAGCATTTCTTGTGAAAGGGGTGTACCCTCCAGGTACAAAGTCTTGAGCTTTTTGAGATTCCCGATCTCGGCAAGTCCTTTTTCGGTGATAGTCAACCCGCCGAGCCCAAGCCACACCAACTTCGGCATCTCATGAAGTTGTTTCATTCCCGCATCTGTGATTTTGGTTTGGCTGATACCCAGGCGATCCAGTTTTGGGAACGTCTTGATCACGGCCAGGCCCGCGTTGCTGATTCGGGTATCGTCCACAGAAAGTAGTGTCAGATTCGGGAGTGTTTGGAGGTGGGGCAGTATCGTATCGGTCACATTTGTATTCCGAAAGTCCACTCGCCAGACGTGCGGCAGCCCGCGAAGCACCTGCAGTTCCCCTTCCTGGAATGTCTTGTTTTGCTGCAGATCGACGACCAACAGTTGAATTGCTCGCGCCGGAAGATCAGCTTGTTTCGCAACCTCAAGTAATTGGCTGCCAGAGCGTACAGTAACCTTTCCACCTTGTGCAAGTACCCACTCTGCGGCTTTGCGGTCGAGATCGACCGGAACTTGCTGCTGTTTGTTCTCGGGCTGAATCGTAGCAATCACTTTACCGTCTTGTGTCACCTCGATCTTGGTACTCTCTGGCACGGTGACCTCGGTCACGGTGCCGTCTTTGTTGGTAATCTTGATGATGATGACACCCGCCAAACCAC
>JBGTAO010000533.1:0-9013 GCA_041749835.1 Gemmata sp.
TTGTTGATTCATCTTACACGGTCGCTGTATAGCGGGAACAGATTCTGGACAGCAAGCCGAGTTTACCAGGCTCACGCACCTTCTGGCTTATCGGGGTAGCGGCCGAGCACGGGCGGTTGGTTGAACACCAGTGCGGGAAAGTGTTCGACCAGGTAATGCACGACACGTTGTGCCGATAGCACGCCCACCGGCTTTCCCGATTCATCGAGCACGGGCAGGTGTCGGTAGCCACCCTTCTGCATCCGGTTCATCGCGGTGCGAACGGGGTCTTTGGCGCTGACCGTCACGGGGTTCGGTGTCATGCACTCCTGAAGCGTCGTGTCGAACGATCGGCCCACGGCCAACACCCGCGTAAGCAGGTCTCGCTCTGTGAAGATACCGAGCAACCGGCCCCCATCTGTCACCAAAAGGCAGCCACCGTTCCCTTGCACTTGCTGCAAAGTCTGAACCGCCTCGCGGATCGTGGCCGAGGGGAGAATTTCGATTGGTGGCAGCGGGTCGAGCCGGGAAACGCTATCCACCCGAATGTTCCGCGAGATTTCCATGAGAAGGAGCCCGAGTAAGGTCCAGGTGGAGCCGGGCTGCGGGTCGCGGTCCGGATTGAGATTCGACGCCCAGTGCAACTACCGATGCCGGAAGCCACATCTCAGTTATTGTTGTAATCCGTTCGGGTGTTGGAAACCCCAGAACCGGAATCGGCTTGGCGTGTCCGTCGGTTTTCGAGATAGATTTTGGCAGAGGCTTCGGTAGTGTTGGCGTGCAGGTTCGTGTATGGTCAGTTGGATCTCAAACTTCCCGACCGGTGTCTCATCCGCGACGGATTGCATTCCCGGAGCCCGGCATTGCCCGCCCCCGAACGGATGTTGACCCATATCCGCCAAGCGATTGCACTGGTCCGGGCCACGCCGGGCCGGCAGGGGCATCTGGTCGAATTGCAGAACTGCACCGAAGTCGTGGTGGCCGGCGACTTGCATGGTCATGTGCCGCACTTTCAGGTACTCCTGAAGGCGGCGGACCTGGCGAACCACCCGACGCGGCACTTCGTGCTCCAGGAACTGATCCACGGCAAGTTCCGTTACCCACGAGGTGGCGATAAGTCGCACCAACTCGTCGATCTGTTCTCGGCTCTCAAATGCCAGTACCCAAAGCAAGTCCACTATATTCCCGGCAATCACGAGATGGCGCAGTGGACCGGACGGGCGGTGCTGAAATCGGATGAGAACCTCAACGTGCTCTTTCAAGAGGGTGTGAACGAGGCCTATGGGGCACTGGCGGGGCCAGAAGTTTATGCGACGTATTTGCAGTTGTTCCAGGCGTTGCCGGTCGCGCTGAAGACACCCAACCGCGTGTTGATGTGCCACAGCTTGCCCTCGGCTCGCGCGATGTCGTTGTTCTTCCCGGCACGGCTGACACGCGATGAGTACGAGGAGATGGACCTCGCACCCGGCGGTTCGGTGCACAGCCTGCTGTGGGGCCGAGACACCAGCCCGGCGAACGCAACCGAGTTCCTGCGCAAGATGGATTCCGAATTGCTGATCAGCGGGCATATTGCCTGCAATGACGGCTTCGATATCCCAAACGATCGCCAGATTATTTTGGACTGCGCCGAAAGTCCGGCGGCGTATTTACTGTTCCCGACCGACCGACCGCTCACGCATCCGGAACTGGTGGGTTGTTTGCGAACCATTTAACCACGATCATGCAACCGCACTTTCACGCGACGCCGCTGGAAGTCGTCTCCGAGACGACGCGCGAAACGGTCTTCATCGAGAACCACACCTTCCGCCTCGAACGGCCCGCCGATAACGACAAGCTACTCGATCACCCGTGGTTGCGCTCGGCGTACGCGGCCGACAAATATGTGCCCTATTGGGCTTCGCTGTGGCCCAGCGCGCGGATGCTGGCCAAGGCGGTGCTGCGAGAATCCTGGGATCAGTACCCCCAACCGGTGCGGGTGCTCGAAGTGGGCTGTGGACTCGGATTGGCCGGAATTGCGTGTCTGGCGCGCGGGCATGCCGTCACCTTCTCCGACCTGGACCAGACCGCGCTCACCTTTGCCGATCGCAACGCCCGGCTCAACGGCTTCACCAACTTCCAGACTCTGCCCATCGACTTTCGCTGCCCACCCACCGATGTGCGGTACCCCGTCGTGATTGGCTCGGATCTGATGTACGAAGAACGGCTGGTGAACCCGCTGGTGCAGTTCCTGGCCGCAGTGCTTGCACCGGGTGGCGTGTGCCTGATCACCGATCCCGATCGGTTTGCCGCGCGCGTCTTTAAATGGAAGTTGCAAGAAGCTGGCTACGACGTGAGCACGGAACTGATTCGCGCGGGCGAACCCGGTGGTGAGCGAACGAAAGGCACGCTGTACCGAATTCAGCACAATCCTCGAGAAGCGTAACGGCCAATGTCGTGGTACACTTGGGCTGATCCCGAGGATGTTGCGCCATCTCCTGAGGTGCTGCCATGCTCTACTTCTCGCTGTTCTTCTCCGCAGGGCTACTGTTCGCAGCGTTCCGAATCGCACGGCGCTCGAAGAACCCGGTTCACAGCACGGTCGCCTGGTGCATTGCGTTCTTCACGCTCCCCGCGCTGTTGTGGATGATGTTCCTCCCCGCGCTCCTGATTCAAGCCGCGGTCCTGGGGGTGGGGTTGTTGCTCGCGTCGGCTTTGGGTCGGGGTCGTCCATCGATCGTGCCGCTCGCAATCCTCGGGGTTGTGGCTGGGTACAGCGTGACGGTGGCGAATGCCCTCCGGGAAGAACGGACGCACCAACGACTGCGCGACAAGTTCGCCTTCGAGTCGCTGGAGGCTCGCTTGCCCTACCCGGTGCCACCGTCGCAACCGGGTAACCCCGAACAACTCCAGCAACTCGAACAGGCGATCACTGAGCACGACCGATTCGGATTCCGCAGTCGCAACGCCGAGTTGAAGCGTCTCCATACCCAATCCGTAAACCATTTTGTGAATAGCTCGGGCTTCGGAGTGGCTCGGATGAGCAACGGGCCAACGTCTGAGCATTGGTTAAAAACCGAACCGCGTTCGGCACCGCCTCAACCGAACCTCGATTACTTTCGCCCACAGTTCCCCGAAGACGCACCGCCAGCCACGCGGCTCGAAACCCAGGATGTCGCGGGATTCCATATCGCCAGCATCGTCGATTTCGTGAACCCGAAAGGCTTTGGGTATTTCCAGGATCGCCGCAACGTCGCCGGTTTCCAGTCGCACGGCTTCAGCAAAGTGCCCGATCCGATCCCGAAGTGGGAAGTGGCCAACCTGGAACTGGTGGGGCTGTTGCGGCACGAACAACCCGTGGTGTATGTGTCGGACACGTTGCCCAAGATGGAATCGCTTGCGGAAACCAAGACCCGCCCTCTCGATCCGTTCGAGACGACTGCACTTGCAGCGCTGCGTGCGGGTGAAGACCTCCACATCGGTGATGGACCGAACAGCACACGCCTGGCCGGGGCGATCCGGAGTGTGAATGCGTGCGCGGCGTGTCACGAGAGCCAGCGGGGCGACTTGCTTGGAGCATTCTCGTACCGATTACGCCCGGTACACGCCAAGTAAGCCGCTCCCCCGGGACCGCGGTCGTCCCGACCGCACTTCTCTTGTGCTGGTAACCGGAGTCGTAGCGTTCACCGCTCGCCAAAACAGCCGCTCGTCGTGCCCCCCTGGGACCGCGGTCGTCCCGGCCGCTCTTCTCTTGTGCTGGTAACCGTAGTCGTAGCGTTCACCGCTCGCCAAAACAGCCGCTCGTCGTGCCCCCCTGGGACCGCGGTCGTCCCGACCGCTCCGTTTCCGTTTGAACCGTGCGTGCCCCGGGACTTACCCCATCGAGTCCAGTTCCCCTGAATTGACAGCACGTGAATCTACAGGCTATACTGCAGTAGCTTGAACCGTTGCTCGTCTCGATTCAACGGGTAGGAGACCTGTTGTCGCTTGGTCATGATGACGCGTTCCCGCAGTCTGTGTTGGGAACTGTCCAGAACGCTGTAACGCCTTGATGGCGATCGTGTTACACGACTTTTGCGGGACGAACCCGCTGCTGTGGTACGTTCGGAATGCCCGCTTCTCCGCACGACCCTGCTGCGTCCGACCCTCGCCACCCATCCGGCTCGTCGCAGAGCCATCCCCAGGGTGGCGAACAAGGGGCCAGTACGCCCGGGCACGGCCTACCCCTGACCTACGGTTCCACCGGTTCGCATCATCCCAGCGCTGCTCAAGAATCGCTGTCCGAATTGTTGCGCAGCACCGACACGTCGCGGCGTGCCGTCACAAGTTCCGATGTCCTGCAACTGTTGAACAACCCGGCGATTGGCTCGCCCGCCAATACGGATGAATCGCCCACGGTCATCACCCCCAAAGGCACCCTGGTACCTTCGCCCTCTTCGGCGACGCTGGCACCAGCGGAAGAATTGCCGACGGTGGCGGGTCGCCGACTTGGGCACTTCGAACTGATCGAAGCGATTGGCGCGGGCGGAATGGCTGCGGTGCTCAAAGCCCGGGATCTGGAGTTGGGCCGAATCGTTGCACTCAAGATCCTGCCGCCTGAAGCAGCCCACGATCCCGAAAGTGTGAACCGCTTCAAGCAAGAGGCTCGGGCGGCGGCGCTACTCGATCACGAGAATGTGGCCCGAGTGTACTACTGTGGCGAAGATCAAAACCTGCACTTCATCGCGTTCGAGTTTGTGGAAGGCGACAACTTGCGTGTCCAGATGGACCGCCGCGGGCTGATCTCGGCTGCCGACAGCATTCGCTACATGATCCAGGTTGCCGCGGGTCTCAAGCATGCGGCTGAGCGGGGCGTGGTCCACCGCGACATCAAGCCATCGAACATTATCATCACACCGGACGGCCGCGCGAAAATTGTCGATATGGGTCTGGCCCGGCATCTCGAATCGCAATCGATCAACGGTGGCGTCACGCAATCGGGTGTCACGCTGGGCACATTCGACTATATCTCACCGGAACAGGCACTCGATCCGCGACGGGCTGATGTCCGCAGCGATCTCTATTCACTGGGCTGTACCTTCTACCACGCTCTCACTGGCCGACCACCCGTGCCCGAAGGCACTGCCGCGAAGAAACTCCAGGCGCATCAGTCTATCGATCCGCTCGATCCGCGCGAGCTGAATCCGGCGATCCCCGATGAGCTTGCGGCCGTGCTGGCCCGCATGATGGCCAAGAACATTGAGACCCGCTATCAGACACCGACGGAACTGATCTCGCACCTGAAGGGGCTGGCCGAGCAGTTGCGGCTGGGGTCCGACGTGGTGCCGTTCGATTCCACCGTTCAAGCGGTTCCCGCCAACCCCGCCGTGTTACCCAAGGTGCCACGTTTGCGCATCGGCTGGGTCGTTGCCGCAGCCGCTGTTGCCATTGCCGCGACCCTCTTTGCGATCTCCATCAACGGTGAGGACGCCCACACCCCAACTCCCCCGTGGAATGCACTGGCTAACAATCCACTCACCCCGGAGCCCGTCGAACCACCGACGATCAAGCCGGCACAGCCGAACCCGCCACTGCCCGCGTCCAATGGCACCATCGTGCGAACGGTGAAGGAACTCGCGGACCGACTGGCCAGCGCAGCGACTAGCCGCGCTCCATTGACACGGATTCAGTTTGGCCCGGGTACGTTCAACTTGCTGGAACTCCCTGACGGCATTACCTTTTTGGGCCAGGAACTGGAACTGATCGGTTCACCCAACCACGGCACGACGATTGTTGTGGGGGCACGGCATGTCGAAGGGCTAACCAACTCGACTTCGGGTGTGCTCGCCATCAAGGCTGATGCGTTCACGGCACGGGGAATTCGCTTTGAAATCCGCCCCGATCCGCTGAGTTCGCCGTTCGAAGTGCTCCGGCCGTTTCGATCCAATGCCGGGCGAGGTGGGGCGATCGTGCTGCAATGTCGAAACGAAGTCGCGCTCACCGATTGTGTCTTCCTCTCGCGGGTGCCCCCGGCTGATGAAGGCGTGGCCGTGACCATCGCTTCCCCACCAGAAGCGTCGGTTGTGCGGGTGCGGGTCCTCCGGTGCTTGTTCGCCCAGGCCAGCGGCGACCGCAGCGGGGCCGCTCTGGCAGTACCGGCTCACTCCGATGTCACGATTGAAGATTGTGGCTTCACACCGCACGTTGCCGCGGTGCAAGTGCGTCCGCTTCCGGAGCAAGAAGAACCACGGGCCGCCCCGGCCACTGCTATCCGATTATCGCGGTCCTCGTTCCTGCTCGATGCTCGCTCGGCTGTGGTCAGCGCCAGCGATTCGGTCGCGGTCACGGCGGGTTACTGTGTGTTTGCTCCGGCAAGTGTGGTCACGTTGAATCCGGACCCGCTTGCGGTCGTGCTCGCCGCGCCCAATCTCGAAACACGATTTACCTTCAATGGGCTCGCGGGGCAGAAGAACGCCTATTACCGCGTGAACCCACTGGGTATCGTGTCGGAAAACACCACGACGAGTTACAGCTTCGCTGAAGCCAAGATCGCGGGCTTATCCGTGGAAGATCGAGATGCGATCGCGTTGAGCCAGCGCCCATGGGCGGAGCTCGATCCGCTACGGTTGGCGGCAGGCAACAACCCCTGGCGTGCGTTCCGGCTGCGGTTGAGCGATTCGTTGCTATTCACACCCCGCGATCCACTGGTGCGATTGCTCGGAGCCCAGTTCCACGACGAACTCGGTTCACCTCCGCGACGCGCTTACCCGGAGGTGCGCTGGCCGCCCGACCTTCCCCAGACAGTGGCCACCAACACAACGCGGCAATTGATCTGGGAGCCGAACGCCACCGAGCCACTCCCCAAAGACACGTATTCCGATCTGGCGTTCCTGTTGAAGAATGCCCGCTCGGGCGATGAGGTGCTCATCAAGCACACGGGAGAATTGCCGGTCGAGCGGCAGGAATTGAAGCCACGCGGTGGCACGGAAACAGCGAACTTCCGCCTTCTGTTCAAGCCGTACCCGGGCTCGCGGCCGATCCTCACGGCCGGAGGTGGTCGCGAGCTGAACCAGGCGCTGTTCCAGGTGCTAAACGGCCGGGTCAGCTTCGAGAAGCTGCAGTTCCGGCTCCAACCCTCACGGCCGCGCGACCCCCAGCGGGTTGCCGCTGTCCAGATCGTGGGAGGCGATAGCGCCACCTTTACCGAGTGTGTGTTCACTCTCACGGAGGAAGACGAAGCGCAATCCGCCGTCGTGCTCATCAACGACCCCGATCTGGTTATGGCGATGGATGGCATCACCCGCCCCGTGCCCAAGGTGAAGTTCGATCGGTGCGTGGTGCGGGGTCGTGGGCGGGGCGTCTGGGTACCGGTCAGTCGGGCGGTCGATGTCGAAGTGACACAAACACTGACGGCGCTCGATGGGCCTGTCTTCCTGGCCGAGCCGTCAGGAAAGGTCGCACCGGGCGCGAAATCGAGCTTGCGGTTGCAGCGAGTCACTGCGCTCATCGGCGGCCCGGTTGTTCAACTCCACGGGGGCAAGGTGGGAATCATGCGCGTCAGCGGGTTGGTACCGCTCGATGTTCAAGCCGACGAATGCCTGTTCGCGGCGGTGCCCACTGCGGGCCGGCCTATTGTGGAATGCGACGGATTCGACCCGGTGGCCGAGAAGATGCTCGAATGGCAAGTGCGCACAGCCAATCGGTATGCCAACTTCGATGTCAGTGCCGCCGTGGCGGTGATTCGGTCCGGCATGGAGATGAGCATGCCCAAGGAGTGGGACTGGAACCAGTGGATCGCGTTCTCGGGCGAGCCCCCCGCGGCGGGCACCCCGGTGGGCCGTGTCATGTTCGAGCAGGGTCCGACGGGGCTCCGCGACCTGCTCACGATCACGCCGCGCGATGTCACGGTGACCGCAGTCGAATTCCCGGATCTGATTGGAGCGTTGCCGTCGGACGCGGGCGTGGATGTGAAGTTATTGCCGGTACCGACCACCGGCTCTCGACCGGAGTAGCCGCTACTCCGGTCTGACGAACGAATCGCATCCCCCAACCGGGGTCACTTCTTCTTGGCTGCTGGCTTCTTGCCAACCTTCCCCTTGGCCACAGGCGTCTTGCTCACTTTCCCCTTGGCCGCGGGCTTGCTGCTGGCCTTCTTGCTGAAGATGGCGTCGTAGCCATCACCAAACTTGTTGTCCTCGGACATGCCAATCCGCACGATGCTCACAGTGAACTCCTCAATGATCTTGGTATTCTTGGATGGCCGGCTACCACGCTGATCAATGTAACTCACGCGGGCGCAAGCTGCCAGTGTTCCCGGCGCAGCGAGCGCGAGAAGTTCGCCATTGCAACCCAACTTTCAGGCAAACCTGCACACCAGGCTCGCAGTTCCCGTCATCGGCCACAGGCGAACCGGAACAGGATCTCGCAGGCCGGTTCCAACTGTTCCAGATCGATCCACTCATCCTTGGTGTGTGCTTGTGCGATGTCACCGGGACCGAACACGATCACGGGCACTCCCGCACCGGCCACGGTGGATGCATCGGTACCGTATGGCACGGGTTGAACTCGGTGCTGGCCCACGACCGAGTCGATGACCGCGCCAAACAGCTGCGTCAGCTCCTTGGACAGCTCTCGACCCAGGGGCGGGCAGGCAACATGGGATTGATTGAGCGTAACGGGGAAATCGAGGGCCGCACACCCCTGGAGAAATCCACGCAGGTGCGCCGCAGCTGCCTCGGCAGTCTCGCCTGGTAGTAAGCGGCGATCGATATCGACGCGGCAGTAATCGGGCACGGTATTCGGCGAAACTCCGCCCACGATCCGACCAACCGAAAGCGTTCGCGTTCCCAGAACCGGATCGGCTGGCTGATCGCGAAGCTGTTCGGCATAGGCTTCGAGTTCGGCCACCACACGGCCCATCCGATAGATGGCGTTCACGCCATCCTCGGGGCGCGAGCTATGGCAGGCCCGCCCGCTCGTTTCAAGCGTCCAGCGCACAACGCCCTTGTGGGCATTCACAATGTTGAGCAAAGTCGGCTCGGCAACAATCGCGTAATCGGCCCGCACGCCCGACTTCATC
>JBGTAO010000534.1:0-5226 GCA_041749835.1 Gemmata sp.
CCGCAACGGCGGGCTGAATCCTCACCTCACCACACCGCACGGCCCGAACCGGTTGACCCATCGTGATCCGCCGGCCGAACCCATTTCGACAAGGGCGATCCCACACCTTCCCGACAACGTGATCCGCCGGGCCGGTACCAAACGCGGAGACTCAAATGTTCCTGAACTACTTGGCACTCCTGATCCTGCTGATGGGCATGACGCTCGTGTTCTACACGTTCGTCTTCATCCACGACTTGCCACACAAAGTTGCTAAACAGCGGGAGCACCCACACGAGGAGTCCATCCATGTGGCTTGCTGGCTGAGTCTGTTCACCCTCCATGCACTCTGGCCGCTCGTGTTCATGTGGGCGGTATCGCACAAGAAGGGGCAGGCGGCCCATGTCGTCGTTCAGACTGAGGGCCAGAGATTCGACCCAGAGCTCCGCCTGGCTCAACTGGAGGCCCGGCTCAAGAACCTGGAAGCCAAGTAACCACCCGCACACTAATTACGAGGTGCTCCCGTGATCGAACTCATCATCGGCACGTACGGCGTGCTCTGTTGGCTGCTGTTCTTCCGGCTCAAGGTCATCCCGGTCAACGTATACACCATATTCTCCGCCATGGCCGGCGGTGGAGTGATTTTGGTGCTCCTGTATGTCCTGTTGTCTGTCTTTCACCCGGTCAGTCACGACGGGAGGATGTACGTCGCGGCCGTGCAGATCGTGCCCAACGTCCGCGGTACGGTCATCGAGGTACCAGTCAAGGCAAACCAACCACTCAAGCAGGGTGACGTGCTGTTCCGCATCGACCCACGACCCTTTCAGATCGAGGTCGATCGACTGCGAGCCCTGCTGGCCGCCAAGAACAGCAAGTTCGCCCAACTCGCCGAGCAACTGGCCGCCGCCGAGGCTGCTACCAAACAGGCCCGGGCCAACCTGATCGTCTCGGAGTCCAAGTTCGACCGGCAACTCCGCGAGGCGTACGAACAGGCCAAAGCCGAGGTCATCCAGGTGAAGGAGCGGGTCGCACTCGCAAAGGCTTCGTTTGATCGGGCCGAGCAGGGCAAGACCACGAACGTCATCAGCCAGGCCGAGTACGACCGAGCCGCGACGTACTTCCAGACGCAGAACGCCGAGCAGTTAAAGGCCGACTCCGCAGCGCGCAACGCCGAGGAGCAACTCAAGAGCGGCAGCGCCAGCCTGGAAGGGGTACGTCAGGATCTGGCTCGACTGGAAGCCGAGGAACGAAAGATTCGGACGGAGTTCAATACCCAGGTGGATGGGCAAAACTCGGAGGTGCGGGAGATCGCGGCCATGCTCGAGAAGGCCCGGTGGGACCTGGACCAGACCGTAGTCCGCGCGCCGACCGACGGCTATGTCCCGCAGGTGATCCTGCAACCCGGCCAGATGGCGGTGCAACTGCCGTTCACCACCCTGATGGTGTTCATCCCGGACAACAAGCCGACGCTGGTCGCGAGCTTTCAGCAGAAGGTCATCTCCGACATCAAGCCCGGAATGCATGGCGAGGCGATCTTCAAGGCCTACCCCGGTCGGTCGTTCAAGGTGACAGTGCGGCGGGTGCTCACGGCCACCCGGGAAGGTGAATTTGACGCCAGTGGCAAGCTGATCACACCGACCGAAGCGACGGCTCACGGCTACATCCCGGTGGTGTTTGATTACGAGGATGACATCTCGAGCCTCAATCTGCCGGCCGGCGCGCAAGGGAGTACCGCCATCTATACCGACCGGGTCCATGCCCTGTCGATTGTCCGCAAGATTATCTTGCGCATGAAGAGCTGGGAGAACTACGTGTTCTGATCCTGTGGGTCATGCCGTCCGGAACGACACGATGGGTTACCGGAAGCTTGCGGCAACAGCAAGGAAGACGGTGATTGATGAGACCTTCGCATGGGAAGTCCAGGAACTCATCAAGCCTGGCATGTCTGCCCTCTTCAGGTGAATAATCATGCAGCCCAGCGAATCATACGGCCGATCCTCTCCGATCGGGGCAACCGTGGGCGATGGCGGAGTGAACTTCAGCCTGTTCTCACGCACCGCGAAGGGTGTGGAACTCTTACTCTTCGCTCACGAGGAAGACGCGAAGCCAACTCGTATCAGACTCGATCCCGTTCGGAATCGAACCTACCACTACTGGCACACGTTCGTGCCCGGGGTCAAGTCCGGGCAGATTTACGCCTATTGTGTCCATGGACCCCAGGAGCCCGAGAAGGGCTTGCGATTCGAACCAACCAAGGTTCTGCTCGATCCGTACGGTCGCGGAGTGGTGGTGCCGAAAAACTACACCCCCGAGGATGCGCGCCGGGTGGGCGACAACTCTGCCACCGCGATGAAGAGTGTGGTCGTCGATTCCACCGAATACGACTGGGAGGGCGACGCCCCGCTCCGCACGCCATCTGCCCACACGGTGATCTATGAGATGCACGTCCGCGGCTTCACCCGGCACCCGAACTCTGGTATCACGGAGCACACCCGCGGCACCTACGCGGGGCTCACGGAGAAGATTCCTTATCTCAAGGATCTCGGCGTCACCGCGGTCGAACTGCTGCCGGTCCACGCCTTCGATACCCATGCCTGCCCGCCCGGGTTGGTCAACTATTGGGGCTATCAGCCCGTCTCGTACTTCTCCCCGCACCCGCAGTACAGTTCGCGCCGTGATCCGCTCGGGCCGGTGACCGAGTTTCGGGATATGGTGAAGGCATTCCACCGCGCGGGTATCGAGGTCATCCTGGACGTTGTGTTCAACCACACCGCGGAAGGCAACCACGACGGACCAACCCTTTGCTACCGCGGGATCGATAACCCGACTTACTACATCCTCGAACATGGCGGCGCGCGGTACGCGGACTACTCGGGCTGCGGCAACACGCTCAACGCGAACCAACCCATCGTGCGGCGGATGATCGTGGATAGTCTGCGGTACTGGGTCACCGAGATGCATGTGGATGGATTCCGCTTCGATCTCGCGTCCATTCTCTCACGAGATTCGTCGGGCCACCCACTGCCGAACCCGCCGGTCCTCTGGGATATCGAATCCGACCCGGCGCTAGCAGGCACCAAGCTGATCGCCGAGGCTTGGGACGCGGGCGGGCTGTACCAGGTCGGGAGCTTTGTCGGAGATGCTTGGAAGGAGTGGAACGGCCGGTTCCGCGACGACGCCCGCGACTTCTTCCGCGGTGAGTCAGGAGCAATTGGCCGATTCGCAGACCGTCTCATTGGCAGCCACGAGGTGTACGGGCACAAGAACCGCGAGGCCGAGCAGAGCATCAACTTCGTCACCTGTCACGATGGGTTCAGCCTCAACGACCTCGTGAGTTATCATGAGAAGCACAACGAGGCCAACGGTGAAGAGAACCGCGATGGGGCCAATGACAATAAAAGTTGGAACTGCGGTGTTGAGGGACCAACCAACGACTCACAGATCGAAGAATTGCGGAATCGACAGGTGAAGAACCTTCACGCGGTCACGCTGCTGTCGATAGGCTTGCCGATGATCCTGATGGGTGATGAAGTTCGACGAACCCAGGGCGGTAACAACAACTTCTACTGCCACGACAACGAGGCCAACTGGTTCGACTGGTCGCTCGTCGAGAAGCACGCCGACATGCACCGATTCGTGAAGTTGCTGCTCGCCCGTCGGGTACTGCGGGACGTGACACACGAGGAGCAGCGGATGAGCCTGTCGGAGATGCTTACCAAAGCCAACAAGGCATGGCACGGAGTGAAGCTTGGCCAGCCTGATTGGGGACCGAATTCGCATGCCATCGCGTTCGGTGCGGAAATTCGGAATGCGAACATTCGCTTTCATCTGATCCTGAACGGTTACTGGGAGCCGCTGGAGTTCGAGCTTCCGCCGCCGATGAGCGCGGAGAAGCCGTGGCGGCGGTGGATCGACACGTCACTTCGCTCTCCTCAGGACATCGTGGAGTCGAGGAACGCGCCGCCGGTACCAGGTGGCACCTATTCCGCCGGACCACGCTCAGTTGTCATGCTGATTACGGGCGGGGAGTGACAGCAGAATTGAGGTTCCACCGCACAGATTCTCACATGAAATCCTTGGCATCAGGGGCAGTTCGGCGTTCGGTCGTGCAGGGTCGCGCGGTTTTGAGAGTGGTGGAGTATGATCGTGGCACGACCGAGAAATCGCACCGTTCTGACGAACAGCTCGCCCTCGCTCTCCCTGCGGGCGAGTCGAGTCCCACGGGGGACGGAGGCCATCGTTTCCTGAAACGGGCGGGGTCCGCTGAACTTGACCGCCGGTACGCCCCGACTACAACATGATACGTGCGTAGGCTGTGGCCCGATTTGGGAGTGTTTGCACAACTGGTGTTGGCCCAGGTCTTCAAAACCGGTGGGTCGCTTGAACAAAGCGATCAGAGGGTTCGATTCCCTTACACTCCCGCTTCTCTAAAAGCCTTGATTTGCAGAGGTTTGCGTCAATTTTCAAAGGTGACCTGTCATCTTGGTGACAGGTCGCCTTTGCCGTTGGATGCCGCCAAAACGGGGTGGTCCAGGGCTTGAAAAGGGTAACAAAAGGGTAACGGAGGCACCTCGATGAAGGGCTTTAGCCGCCAACACCAGACGACGGGCTGCGCCTTGGGCCGATGAGATCACGGGAAAGGAAGGGCGTGGTATGAAGGAGAGCGAGACGACGTTTGCGAAGGTTCTCAAAGGTTGCGGGGAGGTCGTCCCTGAATGAGGCCAACCAGACTCCACGACCCGGTTGCTGCTTTCTTTTCTTGCCCCACTCCGAAGGCAGCTTCATTGCTTTCGTCTTGACCGAAGCAGACCGTCAGGTCGCATCCGGGTGACAGTGTCCGTAAAGAAAGCCATCGGCGGGAGGTCGGCTTCGACCCGACCGCGCACACGTCGAGTTCGCTCGACCACGTTCAACGGCCAAGTGCGGGCCGGATCGACTCGGAAGGAGCGGTCGAAGATGTGAGGCAGGTGTTCGGCTGGGATGCCGATCACAGCGTCCGCGCTCGTCGCGCTCGCTGTCCCCGTCCCCCGTCCGTTCGGCTGGTGACGGTGACGGCACCGCCCGCCCCGGTTGACGTACCGGGCGAAGTCCGGCAAGCAACCGCCCGAGCCGACGGAACACATTCCCGAGAAGAAGTGATCCGAATGAACCGACCGTGATTCCACGCAGCCGGCCAAACCATCGGGCTGGTTGCTCGACCGATAGGGAATGCCATGACGCCGACGAAGACCCGCCAGGAGTTCAAGA
>JBGTAO010000535.1:0-4749 GCA_041749835.1 Gemmata sp.
CGAAGAGGTCCGGTTTCTGAAGCTCGCGGGGGTGGCTCATGGGGTTCTCCCGGGTAGCGCATTGCCGGGTTCAGTACGGCCACTTCCAGCCCGCCGCCTTGGGCTCATCGATGCCGTGCTCGTAGGCGTAATTCGCGCACTCAATCTGCATGTTGCGGAACTTTTCCTTCGCGTGTGCCCCGGCCACCATGAGCTGCGGAACGCGGTTGATGACGTCCATCGCCAGCGAGAAGCGGTCGATGTGGTTCTGGATCGCCAGTTCGAGCGGGGTGTTAATGTTCCCTCGCTCGATGTACCCACGGACGTGCAGGTTCGGGTGGTTCTTGCGCCGGTACGCCAGACGGTGGATGAGCCACGGGTAGCCGTGGAACGCGAAGATGATCGGTTTGTTCACCGTAAATAGGCTGTCGAAGTCTCTGTCACAGAGTCCGTGCGGGTGCTCGGTGTCCGGCTGGAGCCTGAACAGGTCCACCACGTTGACGAACCGAATCTTCAGGTCCGGGAACTCCTGGCGGAGGAGGTCGGTCGCCGCGAGCGCCTCCTTCGTCGGGATGTCACCAGCGCAGGCCATCACCACATCCGGCTCGTGGCCCTGGTCGGTGCTGGCCTTCGCCCAAATCCCGATGCCCTTGGTGCAATGGGCGATCGCGTCGTCCATGCTCAAATACTGGAGGTGGTTCTGCTTGTCGGACACGATCACGTTGATGTAGTTCTCGCTCCGCAAGCAGTGGTTGACGACTGATAGCAGCGAGTTTACGTCCGGTGGCAGGTAGATCCGCGTGACGGTGGCGCTCTTGTTCACGACCAGGTCAAGGAAGCCAGGGTCCTGATGGGTGAACCCGTTGTGATCCTGTCGCCACACCGTGCTGGTGATGAGCAGATTCAGCGATGGAACCTTCGCCCGCCACGACAGGTGATTGCAGATCGTTAGCCACTTGGCGTGTTGGTTGAACATCGACCCGATGACGTGGGCGAACGCTTCATAAGTGCTGAAGAACCCGTGCCGGCCGGTGAGCAGGTAGCCTTCCAGCATTCCTTCGAGCGTGTGCTCCGAAAGCATCTCGATCACGCGGCCATCCACGGCCAGTTCGGTCCCGTCGGCGTCCTCGGGGAAGTACTCCTCCAGCCAGAGCTTCTTCGACACCTCATAGATCGCGTTCAGCTTGTTTGAGGTATTCTCATCCGGGCCGAACACGCGGAAATTCTGCATGTTCGCCTTCATCACGTCGCGGAGGAAGTTGCCGAGCGGTCGGCAGTTCTCGGCTTCGGTCGTGCCCGGCTTCTCGACCACCACGCCGTACGTCCGGAAGTCGGGCATGCGGAGATTCTTCTTCAGGTGCCCGCCGTTGGCGTGCGGGTTCGACCCGATCCGTCGCGTGCCGGTCGGAGCGATCGCCTTCAGTTCCGGCTGGAACCGCCCCTGTGCGTCGAACAACTCCTCCGGCTTGTAGCCCCGCATCCAGTTTTCGAGTTCCTTCAGGCGGGCCGGGTCTTTCTTCACGTTTGCCATCGGCACCTGGTGCGACCGCCACGAACCTTCGAGCTTGTGCCCGCCCGATTCCGGCGGACTGGTCCAGCCCTTTGGAGTCCGCAGCACGATCATCGGCCAGCGCGGGCGGAATGCCTCGCCGCTGCTTCGCGCCTGCTTCTGGGCAGAGCGGATATCGGCTACGCACTTGTCGATCGTCGCGGCCATCGCCTGGTGCATCGACTCGGGGTCGGAGCCCTCGACGAAGTAAGGCGTCCAGCCAGTTCCTCGGAAGAACGCCTCGATTTCCTCGTGCGGCACGCGGGCCCAGATGGTCGGGTTGTTGATCTTGTAGCCGTTCAGGTGAAGGATCGGCAGAACCGCGCCGTCGCGGATCGGGTTGAGGAACTTGTTAATGTGCCAGCTCGTCGCCAGCGGGCCGGTCTCGGATTCGCCGTCCCCGGCCACGGCCGCGACGATCAGGTCCGGGTTGTCGAACGCGGCTCCGCACGCATGGGACAGAACGTACCCGAGTTCGCCGCCCTCGTGGATGCTGCCGGGTGTCTCGGGGGTGCAGTGGCTGCCGATCCCACCCGGGAAGGAGAACTGTTTGAAGAACCGCAGCAAACCCTCCTCGTCCTCGCTGCAATCCGGGTACACCTCGGAGTACGACCCTTCGAGGTAGCACGGGGCGAGCACCCCCGGCGCGCCGTGCCCCGGCCCCGCCATGTACACCACATCGAGATCCTGCTGCTTGATCGCCCGGCTCAGATGGATGTAAGCGAAGGCCAGGCCAGGGCTCGCGCCCCAGTGCCCGAGCAAGCGATCCTTGACGTGTTCGGGCTTGAGGGGTTCCTTCAAGAGCGGGTTGGCCTTCAGGTAGGTCATCCCCAGAGCGAGGTAGTTGGCGGCCCGCCAGAAGGCGTCGAGCTTCCGCAACTCATCGGCGGTCAGCGGCGTGCCGGGCACCGTGGAACGTGCCTTGCCGAACGCGCTGATCGAAGCCTTGCTGTCGGTCGTGGACATCTCGCGTTTCCTCTCGGTGTTTGGGCTTGGTCAGACCACCTCGGGGCGGTCGAGTTCATCGAGTGCGCTGCGGATGACCCCCGCACTCGCGCGGAGTTGGGTCTGCTCGGTCTCGCTCAGTGGCAAAGGGAAGTTCACAAGCACACCAGACCCGCCAACAAGCCGCGGTAGTGCAACAGTCACGTCCTTCACACCAGCGATGTCGGCCGTCGGGGCGCACACGGTCAGGATCGATCGCTGATCGTGTATCACCGCGTCCACAATCCGTGCCAGAGCGCTACCAATGCCATAGTATGTCGCGCCCTTGCCGCCGATGATCGTGTCGGCTGCCCGCCGGACCTTCTCGTCGATTTCCTGGCGAATCGTATCGGGATCGGTGACCCCCCGCAGCCGGGCGAAATCCCTCAGCGGCATCCCGCCGACCGTCACCAGCGACCAGGTGAGCACCTCCGAGTCGCCGTGTTCCCCGATGACGTACCCGTGGACATGGTGGGCATCGACCCCACAGTGGGTGCCAATCAGCGAACGGAACCGAGCCGTGTCCAGAGTGGTGCCCGAACCGAACACACGCCCGGCGGGAACTCCGACCTCCGCGGCGAAGCGGGCGGCCAGGTGCGTCATCACGTCCACCGGGTTGGTGGCGACGATGATCACCGCGTCGGGGGCGTGCTTCAGGACGGCGGGGACGACTTCACGGAATACGGTGGCGTTGCGTCGGAGGAGTTGGAGCCGCGTTTCCCCGGGCTTCTGACCGACTCCTGCACACAGCACAATCGCGCGACAGCCCGCAAGAGCGGCGTAGTTACCGGCTCGGACTTCGAACGGATGGGCAAACGGAACGGCGTGGCGAATGTCGTCGGCCTCCGCGGCGGCTCGGGCCTCGTTCTTGTCCACAAGCACGATCTCGCGACCGACGCCCCGCATGACCAGAGCATAGGCCGCAGTCGAACCGACCAGTCCACTCCCGACGATGCCAACTTTCATCGCTCGCCCTCTGTATGTATTGGGTTGACTGATCGGTTTGCGCCGCCGTAATACCCTTTTGCTCCGCGAACACTGCCTTCGGATTCCGGAATCGGTGCGGTCAGTGACTGCTCAGGGCGTTGGCGACGATCTGTTGCCCCTCGGTAACGATGGCATCGAGGTGTGCCTGGCTCGTGAAACTCTCGGCGTAGAGCTTGTACACATCTTCTGTGCCGGATGGCCGGGCGGCGAACCACCCGTTCTGGGCGATCACCTTCAGACCCCCAATCGAGGCACCGTTACCCGGGGCGTGGGTGAGCTTCGCGGTGATGGGCTCATCGGCCAGCGTCGCGTCCTGGACGTCATCGGGGGACAACTTTCGCAGCCGATCCTTTTGGTCCGGCGTGGCCGAGGCGTCGATCCGGGTGTAGTAAGGGGTGCCGAATTCGGCTGTCAGTTCGCGATAGTGCTGGCCGGGCTCCTTGCCGGTCACCGCCGTGATCTCGGCCGCTAGCAAGGCCAGCAGAATGCCGTCCTTGTCGGTCGTCCACACCGTGCCGTTGCGCCTCAGGAAGCTGGCCCCGGCGCTCTCTTCCCCACCGAAGCAGACCGACCCGTCGAATAGCCCCGGGGTGAACCACTTGAAACCGACCGGCACCTCGCACAACTTCCGGCCAAGCTTGCCCACGACCCGGTCGATCATGCTGCTGCTGACCAACGTCTTGCCGATCGCGGCATTGACAGGCCAATCGGGGCGGTGGGTGAGCAGGTAGCGGATGGCGACCGCCAGAAAATGGTTGGGGTTCATGAGCCCCGCCGAGGGAGTAACGATCCCGTGCCGGTCCGAGTCCGGGTCATTGGCGAAGGCCACTTGAAATCGATCCTTCATGCCGACGAGCCGAGCCATGGCGTAGCGGCTGGAGCAGTCCATCCGAATCTGCCCGTCGTGATCGACCGTCATGAAGGCGAAAGTCGGGTCCACCTGGGTGTTCACCACCTGGATATCAAGGCCGTAGAACTGGTTGATCGGTTCCCAGTAATGAACCGCTGCGCCGCCGAGTGGGTCCACTCCGAGCTTCAACTTGGCCCCGCGGATCGCCTCCATGTTGATGACGTTCAACAAGTCGATGGCGTACGCCGGTAGGAAGTCCACCTGCATCGTGCTCGATGCCTTGATGGCCGCAGCGAACGGAACGCGATTGACGCCGGCGTTATCGCGGAGCAAGTAGTCGTTGGCGCGGTCCTCGATCCACCTGGTGACGTCGGTGTCGGCCGGGCCGCCGTTGGGCGAG
>JBGTAO010000536.1:0-6021 GCA_041749835.1 Gemmata sp.
GCGGTAGGTAGCCCAGTGGACCACCCGCCCGAGAGCTTCGCCCGCACAGGGGCGTACCTGCTGATCCCCCACGACGTCGTCGCGGAGAACATGACCCTCGACGGACTGGTGAAGATGTGCACCGAGAAACCCAAGCCGCACCGGTGAGCGAGTGAGACGCCATGCCCGTTCCCGACTTCCAGTCGATCATGCTGCCGTTCCTCGAAGCCTTGCAGAACGGTGAAGAGGTGGCCGTTCGGGACTTGACGGCTCTGCTGGCGGATCGGTTCATGCTCACGACCGAGGATCGCCAGCAAATGCTGCCGAGTGGCGAGCAGACCCTCTTCAGCAACCGCGTCGCCTGGGCCAAGACGCACCTCAAGAACGCCGGGCTGATCGACAACCCGACCCGCGGCCGGGTCCGGATCGCAGAAGGCGGGCGGAAGGTGCTGGCTGAGAAGCCGGCGACCGTGAACTGCCGGTTCCTCAAGCAGTTCCCCACCTACCTCAAGTTCATCGGACAGGGCGCGGGGAAGGACAGTGCCGACGCGGGGCCAACCGACACTATCCCCGAGACCAGCCAGACACCCCAGGAACTCCTCGACGCGTCCTATCACGCCCTCCGTAAGGCGACGCTTGAAGAATTGCTGGCCCGATTGAAGGAATGCTCGCCGGTCCACTTCGAGAATGTGGTCGTTCGGTTGCTGCTCACCATGGGCTACGGCGGAGTCGCCGGCGCCGGCACCGTCACCGGGAAGAGCGGGGACGCGGGCATCGACGGCATCATCAAGGAAGACAAGCTGGGCCTGGACGTGGTCTGCCTGCAAGCGAAGCGCTGGGAGGGCACGGTCGGACGGCCGATCATCCAGGGCTTCGTCGGCAGTATGGACTATATCCGGGCGAAGAAGGACGTGATCATCACCACCTCCCAGTTCTCCCGAGACGCGCTAGAGTTCGTGGACCGCATCGAAGGCAAGAAGGTCGTCCTGATCGACGGACCGACGCTCGCGGACTTGATGATCGAGCACAATGTCGGCATGGCCACGATGAAACGGTACGAACTCAAGGAAGTGTCCAACGACTTCTTTGACGAAGACGAAGGCTGATCTAACCAACAGAGTACCGTCGTGGAACTATCTGCCACTACTTTCTGTGCTGTCTTGATCGCCGAGTAGAGAACGATTCTTTCGGCGGTCGTTTAGTTTCCCTGTCATAGATAGTGATTGCCGCTTCCGGAGTCGCAGTCTTCACAAGACTCCGAAATCCTCGGAGCAGGTCAGAATCAATTGATCTCCTACCCTCCCAGGCCCTACCGGCGTCTTGCAGCGCGGGCGAGTGCCAAGTAATAGCAGCGCATCGGTCGGTGTAGCTGCTCTCGCTCCTCACGCCAGCGACGCCGGGCGGCTTCCTCCGCTATTACCCGCGCCCGGTGCTCTTGATAGAACTCTACAGACGCAGCCCGCATCGCATCGGCAAACCTGAAATCTGCCAGCCATCGGTACACCGTTGCTCGATTGATTCCCGCCAGTCTCGAAGCCGGGGCGATAGTAGGTCCTTGCCGGTAGGCTTCGAGGAACCGTCGTTGGCGGTCAGATAGTTCTCGGATGTGGGGGTTTCTTAGGTTTCTGTCGCAACTGTCGCATTGTGGTAGCGGGATCGTGGACATAGCCGTCTCACCTCCATGTTCTCCCTATCGCCCCACGGTAGTATTGCTGCCCAGCAGTTAGACACGGACGATGTGCAGCATTGATACCGTTGCGTGGGGAACGGGGATATCGAGTTCATTTTAGCCATCTGGTGAAATGACGCCTTGTGTGATCGGGTAGTCTGTGACTTTTCCGGTGGGAAAACTCCGTCATGTCGAGACAGCGCCCCGAGAAGGTACAAGTCTGGCGAGCGACCGTCGACGCCTGAAGGCGGTCCGGTCAGACGATCAACGCCTTCTGCCGCGACCGTCAGTTCACCCGGTCGAACCCCGACCGCTGGCGGCGGATCCTGGCCGCGGAGTCAGGCGAGCCATCCCATCACCACCGCGGGCATTCGCACCTACCCGCGACTGGATGGGCGAAGGCTGACGGCCCGGGGCGGCCACGGGCAGGCCGATAATGGCAGGTCACCTCTTCTCCCGCGGCGGCGGGGCGACTTCCTGCTTTGGCGGAGGTATTGCCTCCAAGTCGGCTAGCAGTTTCTTGAAGTCGTCGCGGTCGCGAAGCGGGTCGAGGTCAGTGTCGTTCTTCATGTGGGCGACGTTCCGGTAGCCCTTCTCGACGGCCAGACGCAGATGAGTCATCGCCTCGTCCGCATACTGCTTCGCCAGTTCCTCCTGTTTGGGTGCGGCGAGCGTTGAGTCTTTCCGGGCCTTGGAGGCGCAGAGCCCAAACACGCAGGCGATATCGTAAACACAGTCACTGGTATCGGGATCGAACTTGGCCCGCTCGGTTGCCATTTCCCGCAGGCGAACGTAGTCATCCGTGGCGACGAGCAGGTACACCATTTCGTACCACCAGAACTTCTTATCGCCGAGGAAGTGTGAACTCTTCGGGTCGATCTTCAGGATTGCGGTCAGGTGTTCATTGGCCTCGTCGAGGAGTTTCAGCGCGGTGGGGAAGTCCTTGCGCAGCCGAGCGGCCTTGGCCGCGTTCGTCAGTGTCCAGGCGAAATGACTACGAATCGGTTCAGCGCGCGTGGCCTTGTTGGCGACTCCACGACGCATTTCGACGGCCTCCACGAATGTCGTTTCCGCTTCCTTCGGTCGATCGGTGTCACGGTACAGAATCGCCAAGTGGCTCAGGCTCCAGCCGAGGTTGTCGAGATTCTCCGGAAGCGGACGGGGTTGCTTCGGTGCCCCATTGGGGGGCTCGTCGGAGAAGTAGGGATTCGTTCGTATGCTCTCTTCTTGTATCGCAACGAGTCGACGGTAGATCTGGATGGCTTCGATCAATGCCGGTTCGGTCTCCTTCGGTCGGCCGGCATCGCGGTACAAGACTGCCAGCTCGGTCAAGCCCCAGCCGAGGTTCTGCGGAGTAGCGGGGACTTGCCGGTACAACTCCACCAGAGCAACCCGTTCCGCTTCGGCTTGCTGCATGTCTCCGCTGCGGCGGCACTCCGTACCCAATTTGTGTCGGATCGAAGCCAGTAATGAAAAGTACGTCCGGTTGACGGGGAATTCACTGCGGAGTTTGATCAGCAGGTCCCGTGCTGTGGTCCACGCGGCAATCAATTCTTCCGTGCGACCGGCCTTCTGATGCAGGCTCGCCAGCTCGTCGTGGATCACGGCCAGTGCTTCCAGCACGGGAGCATCATTCGGATCGAGCCGGCGCAATTCCTGGTAATGACTGATTGCCGCCCGGTATCGAGCCAGTGCGAGATCAGGCTGGGACTGCCAATACACCCGAGCCAGCGAGGAATACAAGCTTGCTAGCCGGTAGCGCTCGGCCGCATCAACCGGTTCGGCCTGTGCCAGAATGCGGAGATGAAACTCGGCAACCGTGAGGCGCTGATCCGTCCCCGAAAGTGCCTCGGCTGCCTGGCGGATGTGCCAGTTGCGAACTTCGGATCGCGACGCGGGGGTAAAGGCTGCGGGATAGCGGTCGCGGGTGTCCTGGTAGTGTTGCCAGTGCTCCTTGGGGCTATCGACCACGAGTAAACCCTCGTCCGTGAACCGCCGGCGGGACCCGAGACGCGCCATCGCGCGCAATTCATCGAGCGGTTGATCCGTTTCCCCCAGGTCGAACGAGCGGACGGTGCCACTGATGCTGTTTCCGGCAGTCCCAGTTAACTTCAGAAGTTCGGGATCTATGCTGAATATGCCACCGGTAGACAGGATGGCCTGTGTCAGTGGTTGCCAGGTGGTGGTGTCCCAGAGCCGGCCCCCAAATATGAGGCGACGGCCGTCGGCCGATAACCGCAGGGTTGTCGGCGAAACACTTCCTATCGGCAGACCCTGAAGCGTGAACGTCACGGGATCGAGCAGGTGCAGTTGACCGTTCTGTTGGAACTCGCTCACCAGGAATTTCCCACCCGTCAGAGGAGTTCGACCCACCGGTAGGATGTGTGGGAACGGTCCTCCGACGCGCTGGCCTGTCGTTAAATCCCAGACGGTCGTCTCATGGTGGTTTTGAGGTTTGCCGACCGTAATGAGGACGTGCCGGTTACCAGGTAGGAGGGCGTGTGAGCCATCAGCCGGCACTACGATCGCAGGGAACGTTGGCTTCCCGGTCATGACGTCGTGGACGGCCACCCGAAACTCCCCATCGTTCTCCCCGGGTTTCGAAGCTGCTCGGGCGCTCGGGATCAGAAGGAGACTTTCGCCGAGAAATTGGACGTCGCGCAGTCGATGCACGCACGGAATCGGTATGCCAACCGGTTGCCCGTCGCGCAGACTCCACACCTGGATCGCATTGTTCCGATCGGTGATGGCGAGTCTCGTGGTGTCGGGCGAAACCACCGCGTACTGTCTGATTCGCTCATAGGGATTTCGCTTGATGCCCAGTATCGGGGGTATCGCCGTCCGCCGGCCGGTTTCCCCATCGCAGATGTGGAGGAACCCATCCCGGGTTTCGGCGAGAATCCAGTTCCCGGTCAAGGTGAAGTCCAGTTCACGCACGGTATTGCGTAGCACGTCATGCAGAACCCCGAGCCCGGTGCCGGGGCGGTCAATCGCCACCCGCAGTCGGGTATTGGTCCTCGAATTCCAGACCTCCGGCCCTCGTTCGGTCTCGATCGCAAACCGGTCAAACGTTCGATCGCCTCGAATCGAGTTAGAGTTTGTCGATGTCAGGCCCGTTCTCACGGGCCGGCCAGACTTTACATCCCACGTCGTGAAATCGGCCCCGCCAGTTTGAGCGCCGTAAGCGCCACTCGTGTGGAGATAAATCTGCTCGGGAAGCGGGCCGAAGAGAATGGTGGTGTTCTGCCACCCTCCCTTGGCCTCATCGGCCACCGTCAGTTCCGCATGGGTCTGCCGGAATTCCCAGATGCGGATGAATCCGTCGTGGCCGGCGGTTGCCAGCCGTTGCCCGTCTGCGCTGAACGCAACCGCCAGGCTGCCACGGCCGTGGGCCATCGGCGGCCGTACCGGCTTGCCCGTCCGGGTATCGATAATGCAGACCCCCTCCTTGCTGACTAGATTGCCGATCGCGAGATATCGGCCGTCCGGGCTCCAGCCACACTGTTGGAGATTGCCGGGAGTTCGGAACGGCGATGCCACTCGGAACACGCTTTTCTTGTTGACGTCCACGAGATCGAGTTGTTGTTCGCTGCCGCCCTTTCCCGAGAATCCGATGGCGGCGATCAGTTGACCGTCCGGGCTGAAGCGAATCGTGCTCAATGAACTGACGGTTGTTGTCCATTCGCTTTTCCCCGAGTCGGCATCCCACACTTGCAGTTCTCCGGTGTTGGACGAACAGGCCACGCGTTTCCCGTCGGGGCTCAGGGCGATCGATTCCGGGAATGGATTCTTCGGATTCCAATCAACGCCGATGGGTTTGAGCGTGGTTCCATCGAGGATTCGGATCACCCACTTGCCCTCTTGATTCTCTTGTTGACCCTTGCGATCCACTTGACAGTAAACGGCTAGCCTCCGACCATCTTCACTCACCAGGAGAGGTGAAGCCTTCACAAAGCCCATCGTGATCGGGACAGCTGGTGAACCGGCTTTGTCGTGTTCGATGTCCCACAATTGGAGAGTTGAGTCCCCGGCCTCCGTATGCTTTTCAGTGGAGATCAGGAGCGTTTTCCCGTCTGGCATCATGTGGTAGCGATCAAATGCAGCTCCTTCCGGCTTGACCCAGCCCCGCTTGATCGCTTCCTCGGAAGTGATATCCAACAGCACGGTGCCCGTGTGGAGGTTGCGGACCTGAATCGCACCCTTGTGCGAATAGGTCAGAAGGCGACTCCGGTCTCGACTCAGGCGACCATGTTAGCTGTCATTCGTGTCGTCCCATAATGATAAGCTTTCGAGAAATGGCACAGGTGCTCCCATTGGCTTCTTGCTGGCCAAGTCCCACTTGTGGAACACGTTCTCTTTTCCGAACGGGTGTG
>JBGTAO010000537.1:0-7550 GCA_041749835.1 Gemmata sp.
CGCAGCGTGAGCACTTGCGGGCGGGCATCCACCAAGGCCAGCATGATGACGCTGACCGTTTTCTGGAGCTTCGAATACTGGAAGAGTTGATTCAGCACGAGGTGCGGATCGGCACCACGCTTTAGTTCAACCACCAACCGCACGGGTTCGCCCCCACGGGCACTGGATTCATCGCGAATCCCACTGATCCCGGGAATGCGTTCGTCTTTGACCAGTTCACCGATTTCCTCGCACAAGGCGTTCCGTGTCACTTGGAACGGCACTTCACGAATCAGGATGCTGGGGGTCTTGCCCTTCCCTTCCTCGATCACCTCGGCCCGGGCTCGTAGCGTGATCCGACCGTAGCCGCGTGAATAGCCATCAATGATGCCCTGCCGCCCCATGATCTGGCCACCGGTGGGGAAGTCCGGGCCGGGGACAATTTCGATCAGCTCGTGCAACGAGACATCGGGCTCGTCGATGAGCCTGATCAGCCCCCGGCAGATTTCTCGCAAGTTGTGAGGCGGGATGTGGGTGGCCATCCCAACGGCGATGCCATCGGACCCATTGACGAGCAAGTTGGGGAACTTCCCCGGTAGGACAAGCGGTTCCTGGTACTTGCCGTCGTAGTTATCGATGAAGTCGACCGTCTCCCGGTCCAGGTCTTCCAACAACTCGGCTGCAACTGGTGTGAGGCGAGCCTCGGTGTACCGGTGAGCCGCTGGCGGGAGCCCGGCAATCGAGCCGAAGTTCCCTTGCCCGTGCACCAGGCGATAGCGGAGAACCCAGTCCTGAGCCATGCGCACCAGTGAGTCGTAGATGGACGCATCACCGTGTGGGTGGTAGCGCTTCATCGTCTCGCCGATGATGCCAGCGCATTTACTGGTCGCCGAGGTGGGGTTGAGGCCCAGATCGTGCATGGCCACCAGGATGCGGCGCTGAGAGGGCTTCAAGCCGTCGCGGACATCTGGTAGCGCCCGGCTGACAATCACGGACTGGGCGTACGTGCGATAACTGTCTTGCAATTCATCAATGATATCGAGGTCGTTCACGGGGCTGAGCCCCGGCGCAAGGCTCCCGTTCGATCCGTTGGGTGGTGGAATGGCGTCGGCCAACTTCATCTCCTTGCTCGAACCGGCACGTTTGTCGCAGGATGTGCAGTACCACACTATTTTATGAAATCGGTGGTTTGGAACCAGCGGCGTTGATCGACTGAATGAACTTTTCCTTGCGTCGGAAGTTCAATCTGGGGAAAATGTTCCGGCGGGGTTACTTCTGCTCACCGACCAATCCTTTGCCAAAGGTAACCGAGAATGCGTTTTGTCTGTCTGGTTGCACTGGCAACAACCCCACTCTCAAACTCGGATCGGAGTCTCCTTGCGCTCATGTGGCTCACACCCATGGCCGCTCAAACAGGCTCCCACCGTGAGGCTGCTGAGTCGCAAGCGGCGCAATTCACCCGCGCTACACTTCTCAAGTCCCCGGTCTCTGGCAGTTTCACCACTGCCCGGCTGGGTGACATCTTGAAGGAGTTCGCCCATCAAGTCGAGGTGAAGACCGATCACCCAGTGATGTGGACCTATGGAAGTGGATTCCCATATGGAAAGAAGCTCACCATCACAATTGAGGAGCAGCCATTGGAAGCGGCACTCGATCAAGTGCTGGCTCAAGCCGGGGGTACGTTGGGGTACGTGATCATTTCGCTGGGAGACGATCGCAAGGATGGTTGGATCCGGCTGACCCGGACTGCCGAACGGGGCCATGAAGCGGCACCTGCCACAGCGGCAGACGAGGAAGCCGCGGGCGAGCGACTGTTGATCGCGAAGCGACATCTTGCGGCCAATCGCCCCGCTGCAGCCAAGCCACTCCTGGAAGTGATCGTGCGGAAGTACACTTCCACCAAGGCCTGTACCGAAGCGGTGAAATTGCTGGAGCAGTTCGAAAAATAGTGCCACCCGTACCGTTGGTGTAAAGGAACCTCGAGTTGAGCCAACAACGACAAAAGCGTCTTGTGCCCTGGATGCCACCCGAACAGGCCGATTCCATAGGCTTCGTGGGGATGGGTGGCGATCTCACACCAACCACGCTCGTGTCTGCCTACTCGGAGGGCGTGTTCCCGTGGTTCAACGAGGGCGATCCGATCTTGTGGTGGTCCCCAGATCCGCGTGCTGTGATCGAGTTTGAAGGCTTCCATGTGTCACGCCGACTGGCCCGCACGATTCGATCCGAAAAGTTCCACATCACGCTCGATTCCTGTTTCGAAACCGTAATGCGCTATTGTGGTGAACAGCGCGATGGTGGTACCTGGGTCACGCCGGAGATGTTGGAAGCCTATTGCGAAATGCATCGACTGGGGCACGCACACAGTGTGGAATCCTGGTTCGGCGACCAACTCGCCGGGGGGATCTATGGCCTGGCGATTGGTGGGCTTTTTGCCGCGGAATCCATGTTCTTCCGGGTGACCGATGGGTCCAAGGTCGCACTGGCCGCACTGGTCGATCACTTGCGGCAACAGGGATACGAGCTGCTCGATATCCAGATGAAGACAGCTCATACGGAGCGGCTGGGAGCAGTCGAGCTATCCCGCAAGCAATACTTGCAGCGATTGCATCACGCAATTCGGAAGACCCAGGTTCACTTCTGGTGATACCGCTCGACAATCAAGACACGTTCAGTTCCGCATCTTGCGAAGCGTTTCCCACAACACAGCAGCAATGTTCCAGGCATCGTCGTGGCCGCGGTGATGCGTGCCTTCGAGCTTCAAGCCCAGCAATGCCATGGCCTGCGGCAGACCAATTTCGGTGGGCAAGGCGCGGGCTACAGCAAACAGCGATTTCGCGTTGAGATGGCTCGGCCCAAAAGGATAGCGAACACCCTGTTCCCGGCATTGCTTATCGAACTGTCGCCGATCATAGTCGCCGAAACTTGCCCACAGTCGTTCGGTCGAGTGGTACTCTTCTTCGAGAATTTTGCACGCATCTTTGAACGCGATACCGCCATCCACTTGAGCCTGTGTCAACGAAGTCAACTGGGTACAGAATGGCCCGACCTTGGACCGTTCCGGCCGAACCAGTATGCTCCGTTTCTCCAATCGCCGACCCGAGGAGACCTCCAACGGGCAAAGCCCGATCTCGATGATGTCGTTCGATTGGCCGCGCGGTGGCATTCCGCCATCCCAGCAGGTCGATTCGATGTCAATCACCAAGATATGGTCAAGCCGTTTGGCCATGAGCCAACTTCCTCACTTGAGGCGTGCAATACAACCGCAGTTGCAGAACCACTTCCACGCGGTGCCTCACGAGTATCAGCGGTACGCTTTACACACCCTGTGGAGGCCGGCAACTTGGAACTTGCAACTTCCCCGTGAACACTTGACACTAACCTACCCACGGAGGAGCAAATGGATGTCCTGATCCCCGCCGAGAAGATCCGCGAACGCCTCCATGCCATGGCCGGCGAAATCATGCGAACTTACGAAGGCAAGCCCCCGGTGACCGTGGTGGGCATTCTCAATGGCTGCCTCATGTTCGTCGCCGATTTGATCCGGCAAATTGATCTCCCGTTGCGTCTGGCATTCGTGACGGCATCGAGCTATCGCGGTACCGCGACCCAGGCCGGCCATTTGGAGATACACGACGAGATGCTCCCCGATCTCGCGGGTCGCCATGTTCTGCTACTGGACGATATTCTCGATACGGGTAAGACACTGACGCGGATCGTGACGCACTTGATCAACCGGGGTGCGGCCTCGGTCAAAGTCGGCGTGCTGCTCCGCAAGGTGGGACGCCAGGAAGTGCCCTTTGAGCCGGAGTTCGTCGGCTTCACCATTCCTGACCGGTTCGTCGTTGGCTACGGGCTCGATTTCAACGACGAGTATCGCCATCTCCCCTTTATCGGTGTCCTTCAGCCCGAGTAGCTTCGCAGATCGTCTTGCGTGTGTGCACCAGAACGAGCAGTCTGCCACCGAGGCGACCACAAACAGCGAAGTGCCGAGTTCGGTTGTTCCAATCCTCTACAAACCGGTATAAGCAGAGTCGCTACGCGAGTCCTCATGACAAAGACCGCGAAACTTGACACCGAGTCGATCCCGACATGATTAATGTGTTCTTGTTGACACCGGACCTGGAACCCTGCGGAGTGAGCGGGCAGGCGCGGTTGCTGGCGATGGCCCTGGCGAAGAATCGCTTCCGCGTCACAATCGGGGTGATGGCAACGCCCCAGGCTGCCGCGTGGGAAGAGCTCTCCCACGGCGGGATCACAGTCTTATCGCTCCCGTTGCGGCACGCGCTGGATTATTCGGGCATCAAGCGGTTGCGGAGTGCGGTACAAGAGGCACAAACCCAGATCGTACATTCTTGGGGTACCGATGCCACCCGCATCGCGCGGTTTGTGTTGACCCGGCACAGCGATGGGGCCAACCTTCCCCGTTTGATCGTGTCGAGCGCTGCCGATCCTGAAACTGGTCTCACCGGTTGGCTCACAACGCGATGGCTGCGACAGGCGGATCGGGTGGTGGCCTCGACTTGGGCGGAAGGGGAACGGTACCGTCACCACAAGGTTCGCCCAGAGCGATTGAACCGCGTTGGCCCGGCCACTTGGCCACATTCCCAACCAGCAACGACAGTGAGCTTTCCTCCGCGTCTGACGATCCCCGTGGGGTCGCGTGTGATCGTAACCAGCGGCCGTAGTGGAGCCCGAACGAGCCCGAAAGACGCCATCGTGGCCTTCGACATGTTGCGCTACGATGCACGCGATCTGTATCTGGTGGTCTACGGTGCGGGTTCCGAGACCCAAAAGCTTGAGCAGTTCGGCAGGGCACTCGCGTTCGACGACTTTCGGATCCGCTTTGCTCCGTGCGATCCCGGTCGCTCCTTGGGCGCTCAACTGGCTTCGGTGGTGTGGGCTCTCGGCCATGCTTCCGATGTTTCGCTCGCGCTCGAAGCGATGGTGTCCGCCCGGCCGGTGGTGGGCTGGCGTACGGGCGATCTCTCTGAAATTGTCGAAGATGGTGTCACCGGTTTTCTGGTTCCGGTTGGTGATCGTGCGGCCCTAGCGGGAAAGACGCGGTTGCTCTTCGATGATACCGATCTCGCACGACGCATGGGGGAAGCCGGCCGGGTTCGTGCCACGGATCGCTTCGGTATGGGACGGATGGCGGACCAATTCGGCCAGATCTACGAGGAACTCGCGACGGGAACCATGATCGCACCCAAGACGTGAAGCCGGGGCCTCACCTGGCGATAATTGGCACTTCGTGATTCGAATAAACCTCCTTCGACCCCTTTTCCCGGTCGGCTAGCTCAGACACAATGGCGAGACGATTCGTACTGCCGGGGGGGCGCTCATGCGTGGTGTGTTGACAGTGATCTTGGCTGGCGGGAAAGGAACGCGGCTGGAGCCGTTGACCCGAGACCGAGCCAAACCGGCAGTTCCGTTCGGCGGGCTCTACCGCATCATCGACTTCACCTTGTCGAATTGCATCAGTAGCGACTTGCGGCGTGTGCTCGTTGTGACACAGTTCAAATCCCGCAGCCTCGATCGACATATTCGCCAGGGTTGGAGTTTCTTGAGCACAGAACTCGGCGAGTCGGTGGAAGTACTCCCACCCCAACAGCGCATCGACGAAACCTGGTACAAGGGTACGGCCGATGCGATCTATCAGAATATCTACTCGATCGAGCGCGAGAACGCCGAGCATGTTGTAATTCTCGCTGGTGATCACATCTACAAGATGGATTACGGAAGCATGATCCGGGCTCACCGCGAGCGGGGAGCGGATGTGACGATCGGCTGTATCCCGGTTCCACTCGATGAGGTGAAACACTTCGGAATCATGGAAGTGGATGAAGACGACCGCGTGCATTCCTTTCTGGAAAAGCCCAAAACTGCCGACCCCATGCCGGACGATCCACAATACGCACTCGGTTCGATGGGCATCTATGTGTTCAACACCCGGCTCATGTTCGAGCTCCTTTGCCAGGATGCCGCACGGCCTGGTAGCAATCACGATTTCGGCCGTAACATCATTCCGGGGATGATCGAATCGGGGTTGCAGGTCTTCGGCTATCGGTTCCGCGACGAAAACCACAAGGCTGTCCCTTACTGGCGTGATGTGGGGACTCTGGATGCGTACTTTCAGGCCAATATGGATCTCATCGCGATCGACCCGGTGCTCAACTTGTACGATGCGACTTGGCCGATTCGCACTTTCCAGCCGCAGAACCCGCCACCCAAGTTTGTCTTCAGCGCCGACGGGCCGCCCGGCCACGCACGCCGGGGTGAGGCCCACGACAGCATTATCTGCAATGGCTGCATCATCTCGGGCGGGCAGGTCCGCCGCAGTATCCTGTCGCCCCGCGTTCGTGTGAACAGCTATGCTGTGGTCGAAGATTCGATTCTCTTCGATGGTGTCGATATCGGCCGTTACTGCCGCTTGAAACGGGTCATCGTGGATAAGGACGTCAAGCTCCCGCCGTATACCGTACTCGGCTACGATCTCGACTTTGATCGCGCCCGTGGCTTCACGGTCACCGAAGGTGGCATTGTTGTGATTCCCAAGGCCGAGCCAGCCCAGGCGTTCCAGGCTCCGAATCCGCTACCGCATTAGATCAAGTTCCTCAGCACTCGTGACATTCCTTGAGTGCAAGGCAGACTCGCGATGGTGGAGATCAAAGAGCGGGGCCAATAACGGCGATCTGGATGTTACCGCTGCAAGCGTTCCCAAAGAAGCAACGCCGTGATGGTCTTCGCATCGGGGATCTGGCCGCTCAGGCACATCTGAATGGCTTCGCTGAGGCGCACGGTCACGGGGTGGAGTTCTTCATCTGGTTCGGGCTGTGCTGTGCCCGGTGTCAGATCCTGGGCTATAAAGAGGTGGAGCTTTTCGCTCAACACTCCGGGTGAGGCATAAAGGTAGCCCAGACCGCGCCAGCGGGCGGCGGTGTAGCCAGTTTCTTCCAGGAGTTCGCGGCGCGCGCACGTTTCGAGTGGTTCGCCTGGTTCGAGAGTACCTGCGGGAACCTCCCAAAGGGTTTCCCCGATGGCAAAGCGATGATTTCGGAGAAGCACGACGTGTTCGGCGTCCAAAACAGGAAGAATAACGACGGCTCCCGGGTGCAGGATAACATCGCGAGTTATCGTGGAGCCATCGGCGGCAATCGTTGTATCAAGCGCAACCTGTATCTTGCGTCCCACGTGCACGATCTTTCGCGACATCAGATCCTCCAGGCGTGATTGCGACAAACTGCCGCTGAGAGTACGATGATTCACATCGGCCGACAACCCGTCGGCTGTTCGGGGTGTTAGACCGATGCGCGATCCGTTGAGCTGGTCGGTGCCGGTGTTCCGGGCGTTCGGCATACCGGTCCGCGTCCACATCTTCTTCTTCATTGTGACGATTGGTTTCTTCTTGCGCCAGGTGGGCGACAAGAACAACCCGATTAGTTGGCTCGATGTCCTGGTCTTTACGGTCCCGCTTTTGTTCCTGATCGTGCTGTTGCACGAGTTCGGTCACTGTTTTGGTGCACGTGCGGTCGAGGGTGAGGCCCGCGAGATCTTGATCTGGCCCCTCG
>JBGTAO010000538.1:0-3009 GCA_041749835.1 Gemmata sp.
GGGACCCGTGAGCACGAGCTTACCAGCGGTCGAAGTATCGAATAATGCCGCACTGGTGATCGCGGCTGTGTAGTCGGGTGGGGTCATCGAGATGCTCCTCGATCGGCGTGAGAAGGTTACGAAGGTTCGGAAATGGTCACGATGAACTTGTGGCCATCCGGGACAACAAGCACTTTCCCGCCGCCAGCTATGAGCCGTTGAACCTCCTCCACCGTTCGAATGGGTGTGGCAAATAACTGTTCAACGACATCGTCGGGGTAGCCGCTCGCCAGGAAAATGCTGTGGTGACGGACCGCGAACAGCCACAGCAAGCACGCGGCCCAATCTTTGGGCTTCTCGCGGGCCAGTCGTTTCCGTGCGCCAGTGGTGCCATCGAGCGATCGCAGCAGGTGCGCTCCTTCGCCCAGCTCGGGGCTTGCGGTCGAGAGAATGGCAATTCGCCCACCCCTGGGCACCACGCGAGCCCCACAAGCGGCCGCCCTGGCAAGATCCAGGAACGTGATTCGCTCGTTCTCCCCACTGAGAGCGAGAATCACCGTGTCCGCAGGTTCGCTCACCGTCGCGTGCCAACGAAGGTCTTGCTGCCTCATCCCTTCTTCGCTACTCGGTGGCAACCCGGCAACCACTTGTGCGACCGTGTCGTCGGCACCTTCAATCACCTGAATCAGGAATGGCATGCCCAGTAAGTGAACCACTTCGAGTGCCTCAAGTCGCACCGGCCATTCACTGGCAATGGGTGACTTTGTGCTCATCTCGCCCACAAAACTGTTAAGGGCTTCTTCGTCGGAGATCGAAGGGAAAAGTGACAGTTCCGCTCCGGCGTATCCGGCAATCGGATCATACTTTCGTCCAGAAATAACAACGACGAAATCGGCCTCGACCACGGTCCGGTTCAAGTAGATTCGTCGGCCCGCTTGCGTGGTCGAGAGATACGCGAGGTTGTTATGTTCGGACGGATCGTGAATTTCCCTGCGGACAGAGCCCCACTCTTCGGGTAATTTCTCGATCCAGTCCTGTTGTGTTCCCGAGGGTGTCACAATCGTGACCGCGTCGCTACTGATTCCGCCCGATGCGAGGTGGTTCAAGACTTCGGAGAGAATGTCCGGGAGTGCGGGGATTCCGGGATCGAGGACGATGGCGACGCGATCATCGGGCGTGAGTGCCCGCCGCATCGGCTGGAACTGATAGGGGTGCTCCAACGCCTCACGGGCGAGAATCGCAGCGGGTTCCGGGGAGTTTGGCCGCTGGGCGTGGTGCAACTCCAGGCACTGATCGCCAGGAACCTCAAGCTCCCATCGGGACTTGCCGACGTGCAACCCGAAGGGTGCAGGCATACTTCGGTTCTCCTCAAGTGGTTGACTCTGCTAATTATAGCAATCGCGCACAATTGCCACTTCGTAAGGGATGTCGGTTCTTGGGTGCGGAGCGCCCCGCGTAAAATACTGTCGTAGAATCGTGCAGCAGCGATTTCGTGTGTCCGCATGTTGGAGGAACGCCGTGAGTACTAGCCACTCCCACGGTCGGCTGTTGATTGCCGGCGATTGGTCTCCCACACGATCGGATTTTTCAAGCATCAACCCGGCCAATCTTGCCGAGGTGATCGGGACATTCCCGAACGCCACGCCGGATGAGGTCGGTTCCGCTGTTCACTCGGCCAGGCAAGCGTTCCCGCACTGGCGGCGAACCAGTCGGGTGCTGCGAGCGGAATGCTTCGATCGCCTGTCACAACTCATCAAGCGAGACACCGACGAACTCGCTCATCTGATGGCGCGCGAGTGTGGCAAGAACTTGACGGAGTGCCGTGCCGAGGTCATCGAAGGGCTGCACATGGTGCAGTATGTCTTCGGTACGGGCCGCATGCCGTTCGGGGAAGTGATTGCCAGCGAGATCTCGGAGAAAGACGCCTACATGCGGCGGAAACCCTGGGGCGTTGTCGCAGTGATTACCCCGTGGAACTTCCCGTTTGCCGTACCGCTCTGGATGTTGGGGCCGAGCTTGCTTGAGGGCAACACGGCAGTCTTCAAGCCAAGTGAAGATACGCCCGCAGTGGGCCAGCGGTTGATGGAACTCTTCGACGAAGCGGGCTTCCCCGCCGGTACGGTCAACCTGCTCCACGGCAGCGGCGATGTTGGTGAGGCCCTGGTGCAGAACCCCGATGTGAATGTCGTGCTCTTTACGGGAAGCTACGATGTGGGCCGACGGATTCAGGAAGTCTCGGCGAGCATGCCCGATCGCTTGGTTGCCGCGGAAATGGGTGGCAAAAACGCCCTGATTGTTTGCGACGATGCCCGTTTCGAGTTGGCCGTGACGGCAGGAATCGTCAGCGCTTTCAAGACCACCGGGCAACGTTGTGTGTCCGCGAGCCGCATCTTGGTTCACGAATCGTTGATTGATCGGTACGCCGAACGGTTCGTCGAGACGGCACGACGGCTCCGCTTCGGCGATCCACTCGATCCTTCCAATTTTGCGGGGCCGGTGATCCACCGCGGTTCAGTGGAAAAGGTCCTCGGTTATAACGAACTGGCGCGACAGGAAGGAGTCCAGGTGCTTCTCGACGGTGGAGAGTACCAACCGATTCCCGGGACAAATGGGTGTTTCTTGTCGCCGTTTGTGTATCGAACCGATGCGCGACCAGAATTGCGGGTGATCCGTGAGGAAGTCTTCGGTCCGCACGTCGCCCTGATTCCGTTTACCAACGACGAACACGCCGCGCGAATCGCCAACGATACCGAGTACGGCCTGTCCATGGCCGTTATCACGGAGAGCTATCGCCGGATGCGGTTTTTCCGCGAGGAATGTGAGTACGGCATGGGGTATGTCAACCTCCCATGTATCGGGGCCGAGGTTCATTTGCCCTTTGGTGGTGTCAAGAAAAGCGGTAACGGCCATCCATCTGCCGCGGCGCTGGTCGAGGCCGTCACTCATCGGACTGCCTGGACTGTGAACCACGGCACGGAGATAAAGATGGCTCAGGGCCTGACAACCAACATCGAAGAAGTCGCCGAAGTG
>JBGTAO010000539.1:0-3766 GCA_041749835.1 Gemmata sp.
GCGAGCGGAGTTTGACGCGGGAACCCGGCTCGCCTTTGAGCGGACGTAACTGGCGCACGAGCGCACTCAGATGGTGTGGGTGCGAACGAGCCTTGCGTGTATCTCGTATGGTTTCGCAATTGCCAGGTTCTTTCAGTACCACCACGAGAAGTTGCCCGAACAAGCTTTGCTTCTCAGTTCTCGCACTGTCGGCATTCCGACCAGCATGGGCTCTGTCACCGTGAATGTCGCGCACACTGAGCACTACGCGACCGGCTACGTGTTCAAGCAAGTGTAACCCCGCCTCGCGATGGCTACGTACTTGAGTTGCGACGAGGAGTTCGTCCCCGAAATAGTCGCGGGCACCTGCACACACGATGACGGACTTTTCCAGTTCGGCACGCCCGATGGCGTGATCGTGAACATCACGCAGGAGACGATCTGGACGCAGATCACAGCGGTGTCCTGAAGCGGAGGTGGTTACCTCACCCTTAAAGAATGGGACACCACCGGCGGGTTCGTGGGTCAGAGCCAAGCACAACCTCAACAGAGCCGAATGGGGTTCAACAGGAGTGGGCCTTCGAGTGTTTGGTGTCGAGCTTGGCGTTTGCGAAAGCACTCACATCGGCAAGAGTCTGGTCGATTGCTGGCCCCGATGATTCTGGTGGCGTATCTTCAGCAAGAACGGCGCACAGATTTAGCTCCCAGCGAGCTCCCCAGGAACATCCCATGCGTGTCTTGATCACCGGCGGTTATGGCTTCATCGGTGCGTGGATTATTCGGAATCTCCTGGC
The DNA here is from genome assembly GCA_041749835.1 of Gemmata sp. Taxonomy (GTDB): domain Bacteria; phylum Planctomycetota; class Planctomycetia; order Gemmatales; family Gemmataceae; genus Gemmata. Next base: position 774 of record JBGTAO010000539.1, read on the forward strand.
AAAAGGAGAGCAGGTCTGGGTTTTCGATCTCCGGGAAGACGCGCGACGTCTGCGGCTCATCCTTGCGGAGGCCGAGGTTCGGAAGGTGACATTCATAGCCGGTGATGTGACCGATCTGAGTGCCCTGAGCGCCGCGATCACGACACACGAGATCACACACATCATTCACCTCGCCGGGTTGCAGGTACCCACCTGTCGAACAGATCCCATGTTGGGAGCCAAGGTGAATGTGCTGGGAACCCTGGCAGTCTTCGAAGCGGTGAAGGCAGCCGGCGATCGAGTGAAGCGACTGGTCTATGCCAGTTCCGCGGCAGTGTTTGGTGGCCCCGACAAGTATCCCGCGGGATCACTGGACGATGATGTGTTACTGGTGCCCAGCACGCACTACGGCGTCTTTAAGTGCTGTAACGAGGGGAACGCGCGCATCTATTTCCAGGACTCCGGGATCTCCAGTATCGGCCTGCGACCCTGGACCGTTTACGGTGTGGGCCGCGATCTCGGGATGACAAGCGAACCGACCAAAGCGATCAAGGCGGTGTTGCTGGGCCGCCCCTACCAGATCAACTTCGGCGGGTGGACCGATTTCCAATACGTGGACGACGTGGCGAAAACGTTTGTGCACTGTCTGGAGCGGCCATACTCGGGTGCCAAGAGCTACAACTTGCGCGGCGCTGTCGTGCAGATGACCGGCTTCTTGCAGGCGTTGACGGCGGTACTTCCGGCAGCGGCGCAATTGGTGACGGTGGGGCAAACCCAAATTGCGATCGCTTACGATCTCAGCGACGCCAACCTGGAACGCGACCTTGGGCCAATGCCGCACACGAGCCTTGAAGCCGGCATCCGCGATACGGTAGCCATCTTCCGGCAGCTTCAGTCCGAAGGGCGGCTGGATACTGCGGATCTCGATGGGCCTAAACCTGCACCAGTTAATGTGGCCGATGAGCCGTAATCCGGCTTCACTGGAACACCACATTTGCCACAAACCCGCGACTTCCCTGCAGGTGATTGTCTTGGTGTCTCTCCGGTGTTGCCCGGCTTAACGTAAGTCTTGTAACTACTGCGGGTTCAGATTGTACGGATTCTGTTAAGTGGTAGCAGTTACAATGGCCATTGATGGGGAACATCTGGCGATCCCATCAATCAATTCGTCACAAATCGTGTTTTGATAAGCACTAACGAAATTGCTTCCGGATTCCTGGCACGATTGGCATCAGGCCTGCTTATGGGAAAGGTGTTCTCAAAGTGAATCAGAAGTGAACCGAACCTGGAGCCAGATATGACCACCACACAAGTTGCCAATAAGTCGCAAGCCTCGATGACCCGCGATGAAGTCAAGAAGCTGCTGCGAGATGCCGCCTTCGTGCTGCAAATGACCCGTCAGGTGAAGGCCGAGATCCTGGCCGATCGGGCCGAAACGGTGAAGACATCGCCATCACGCAAGGTCGCCGAATTCACGACCGGTCTGGGTGTGTGAACTCGTGGAGGCGGTGCTGGAGTGAAGAGTCGTCGGTTACTCGCAGAAATCACTCCAGCAGGCGATGACTGTATTACTTCTTCAGAACCTGGATCTCGATCTTCCGGAACTCGATGGGGTGGCTCTCGGACTGCAACGAGATGTACCCATCCTCAAGCAGCAACTTTCCGTCGCGTGCCTTGATCAGCTTGGCGGCATCAGGGTCCTTGGGATCGAGCTGGGATTTCTCGTATTCGAGCACCAACTCGCCATTCACGAAGTGTTTCACCGCTCCAGCACCATTCACCTCGAACTCGGCGGTCACCCAGACATCGCCGTTGTAGGTCTTGGATTTGGAGTTCGTGCAGTGCGGGGTGAAGAGCTTTCCGTTCATCACCACATTTGTGCCGGGTGTACAGAGGTTACAAGTCGTTCGGTTCCCCTTCCCGAGGCCACCCAGGAATTGACCCTCGATCGAAACCGGGAAGTCCTGATCCTTCCGCATCGTCTTGGGATCCTGGCAGTGTAACATTGCTCCACTGTTGCGGGTCGCCCAACCTTCGCCACCTTTACACTGGTCACCGACAAACCGGTATTCCACCTTGAGCCGGTAGTGGGAAAACTTGTCCTTGTAGAAGAGGTGGCCGTACTTCTTGTCGAACTCCGAGTACTTGTCGTAGCTCACCTTGATGACGCCATCCTCGACACGAAACGTGTCGGCATAGTTGTCACCCAGTTCGTAGCCCTTGATCTTGGGCGTCCAACCATCGAGATTCTTGCCATTGAAGAGCGGAACCCACTCGGTGTCCGGCTTCTTCGAGGTGTCTTGCGGGAATGCCGTAGGAACAATGACTGCTACAAGCAGTGCCACGGGGAGTAGGCGCGTTAACATGTGATGAGTTCCTCAGGTGCGGGGAGCCCTGTCAGTGTATGCCCGACTGTGGAGACTTCGCCATGACGACCACCCGAATTGCAACCGTCGCACCTGTGCCCGAAGAACGTGCAACGGGGAAAGTTGCTGAGGTTTTTGCCGATATCAAGCAAACCAAGAAACTCGACTTTGTGCCAAATCTTTGGCGGGTGCTTGCCACAAACCCGGATCACCTGGAGCTTGTTTGGACCCGGCTGAAGGCGATTATGCACCCCGAGGCAACGGGGCGAGTACCCCGGTTGGACCCACTAACCCGCGAGATCATTGCCCTGGCGGTGAGCGCGACCAATGGCTGTTCGTATTGTGTGAACTCCCACACGGCTGCCGTCCGGAAACTCGGATTGGATGTCGAAGCTCTTGGCGAGGTGATGGCGGTCATCGGTCTCTTCAATAGCACCAATTCCCTTGCCGACGGTTACCAGATCGAACCCGACATATTGCCACCGATGGATTGAGCGTCGACTTCGCGCTGTGCAACAAATAGAACGCCAACGAATTCCCCCCAGGAGAATGATGATGTTGCGATGCTATCTGCCACTGACGCTGCTATTGCTGCTTGCGCTAACCACACACGCAGCAGAGAAACCGGTTGCTCTCTTCAACAGTAAG
>JBGTAO010000540.1:0-11606 GCA_041749835.1 Gemmata sp.
GATCCTGGCAACAAAATGATGCTCGATGTGGGCAATCCACTGTTCCAGGGCCACAACTGCAGATTGCCGCGAATCCACAACCAGTTCCTCGCCGCGTCCGTGGGCGACGCTCCCTGCTTCGCTTGATCCGTCTGGAAATCGGATGGCATAACGGCCCGAATAACACTCCGAGCCAGAAAGATTTGACGAGACGACATCGTCCGGATACCGGTGATTCTCGACCTCGATCGGCACCGGCAACCCCAACGCGGATGCGGCACCGGCGAGCCCTTCGATTGCGCCGAGGAGGCCCAGTAAAGGGTTCCGGCTGCCCACGTTCCCGAGCGCGATCAAGATTTGGTTGGCGTAATAACGAAAGCGGGCTTTCGGAGAAGCAACCCCCATCGGTTCACCTTTCGATACCGGGCCAGCCTCTCCTTGCCCCAGTTCGGTACGCGCGGGCGACAGTTGGCGTACTGCCTCGGAGAGCGGAAGGTGTCGCGCCTGGTCCGGTGTCAGCCCGCGATCTTGGAACCACGCAATCAGGAGTTCAATCGTCGCGGACGAGAACGGTTGTCCGGGGAACAGTTCCGCACAGCGTAGCCGAAGGGAAGGAACCTCGGGCCACGATTCGAACCGCTTCCGCCAATCGGGGTATCCCATCATTTCGAGCGTTGATCGGAGCACGTTGAGACTGACGACATCGGCTATCTTTTCCATTGGCAGATCCATCTTGGTATTGGCTACCAAGCAGTCAGAGGTAGGACGGATTTCGACGGGATAGAACGGGATACCCGAACTGCATTCGTTCCAGGCGTGAATAGCAGTGTTGGCCTCTTGTGATAGGTGTAATCCGCACTGAGCGAGACGGTGCCGTAGGGTTTCGCTTTCGATCCCGGCTGCGGCGAGCATCGCCTCATATCGATTTGTGAATCCGGGGGCGGTGTGTTCGATGTGATCGTACAGGAGTCGAGACAGCACATCGCAAACTTCCCGAGTCGCGGCTTTGACGGTGATGAATAGGTGTTGCTCAAGGGCGTCGAAGAACTCGTCTGGCGGGGAGCCGTCTCTAATCGCGTCGGCCAGTGCAGCACAGAACGCCTTCCCTGCGATTGCAGATCCTGGGGCGCCCGCCTCAAACTTCCGGTCCCACCGTTCGATGGTTTCGAGGTTCGCCGGCGCGTTCGCTATGCCGTAATCCGACAACCGCCTGGCCAGGGCGGAAACCGCCCCATTCCATCGGTCACGGTCTTCGAGTGGCACGTCCGCGACCGCTTGCAGTGCTTCCCGCACTGGTTGGATTGCGGTGTGATAGTCGGCGGCTAGGCGTTCGATGGCCTCAGCAGCGGAACGGAGCTTGGTGAGTTTGTGAGTGAGCGTATCCCCGGCCGGGGCATTGTTCGACATGATGGATGTCCTTGTCCGCGGGTGGGCCGGGTGCGGCCTCAGTGCAAGGACGACACCGACAACCGCACCCGGCCTTCGGCGGTTAATTACTCCGCCGTTCCCGCGTCGATCTTATCACGGTTCTCCTGTGTGCGCAAGTTCGGTTGATCCGTCGCAGGCAAGTCAGCCGGTGGGGCTAACTGCGCCAACCGCTTGCGGACGGCCTTCAGGTGATCGTTGTAATTGGGGAGACCGTTCATCCGGTCCAGCATGCTGTCACGGTTCAATCGGATGCGGTCCCGTTCTTGTTCGACGCTGGTCCGCAGGATGTCTTCCGGATCGGCGGATTCGGTCGGTATGAGGGGGAGTGGCCCCGCCAGCTTCAGCACGGCCAGTGCGACAGTCACCTTGTCGTTGCCATTATCCAAGGCATCGGCGAGTGTGTTGATCGCTTTCGGCAGCAACGACCGCAGCCGGTCAGCTGCTGCGCCCCAGATCGCAGCGCGCTGGTCGGCCAGAGCGGCGCGAAACTCCGGGGAGTAGAGTCTCCAACGCGTCACGGTGACGCGGTTCAGGTTCAGTGCGGAGGCGGTCTCGGTGTCGTTCTTCCCGGCGGCGAGCAGATCGACGGCGCTCTGTTGCGCCAGGGTCAGCCCGTGCACGTTCGAGCGTGCACAAGAGGACGCGGGCGATTTCGCGGCGGCTTTCATCATCGGTCCTCGGTGCCATGGTTGTAGCCGAGTGTAGTCAGCTGTTCACCAGCAAACTACCCGCTACGGATTATTGCGAAAACAGTGGGAACTTTCATTTGACACCGATTGGTCAATTCAAGAAGTCGCTTTCATCGACCTGACTTCAACGTTATCCACTGTACGTGTAGAAATCCCGGAATGTACACGATGGAGGCGTGAAAACCCACTGAAGCGGACTCTATCAAGTCGTCGGATCGACTCCCCGCTGCCCTCATATCACAAGAACTCGGCCTACATGTCCGGTTACCCCGTCCGCGATCGCATCAGAAACCCACAGGTTCTCCAGAACGGTGACCTGGAAGAGCGACTGCTTCCTCGCGAGCAAGCGCGCCCGCTAAGGCTGCGGAGAGGCTGTCGATGCGGTGAGAGACGGTTTTGGTGCTGTCGTGCTTGATCGGATTGGCGGGTTCGCCGCAGACCTCGAGCTTGTGATTGGCTCGGGACAGAACGGTCGCGACGCTGTGGGTTGCGGATTACGGCACAAAATGTGATTCGGGCTCGCAGATCAGAGATTTCGCGATGATTATGTCTATTGGGTTGAGCTTTTCGAGTCATCTGATCAACAAAGAAATCGACTCAACGAACATTGATATCGGTGACTCGGGCGTGCAGAATCTTTCACATGAACTATTATGCCCACTCATTACCCTGCTCATCATCAGATCGTTGGGAGCCTCTCGCCCACCATCTTCGCGATGTTGCGGCTCGAGCACGACTCCTGGCCACGGCGACCTCCGCAGGGCCAGCACTGGAAGCGGCGGCCGAAGCGGCGGGCCTTCTCCATGATCTCGGGAAGTACCGCTCCGAATGGCAAGCATATCTCACCGACTCGGTCGCAGGACGGCCAACCACTTCCGTTCCTCACGCCATACACGGTGCGGCATATGCCGAACATTTCCTGAACAACTCACTCCTCGCGCTGGCGATCGCCGGTCATCACGCAGGGTTGCACGACCTAGCGGGCAACACTGGGTTGGCAAACAACCTTGCGCGAGCGGAAACCGCCCACCGAACGATACTCGATCGAATTGTTCCCGTGGCACGGACTCAACTCACCAATTTTCCGGTCGCTGAGTTGCAGATCCCATTCGACGGAGACGACGACCTCACATGCCGACGATTCGAGTTCTGGACCCGTGTGTTGTTCTCCGTGTTGGTCGATGCTGACAGATTGGAAACCGAACGGTTTTACAACGGCGCTCGCTCTGCTGCCCTCCCCCTCCATGTCGATGGACTCTCGCATCGTTTGCTGGAGAAACTGGACGCCGCCAAAGCCAAAAAAGCGGTGAAGGCGGCCGAAGGGAAAACTGATCCCATCTTGCTCGACCTCCGCAACCGCATCTACGACGACTGCGTGACTGCGGGCGAACAAGGCCGTGGGTTCTTCGAGTTGACCGTCCCAACTGGCGGCGGGAAAACCTTATCCGGGATGGCGTTCGCATTGGCTCACGCCCGAAAGCACCACCTCCGCCGAGTAATTGTTGTCATTCCGTACCTTTCGATCATCGAGCAGAACGCCAGAGAATACGGGACGGTACTCGGTAGAGAAAATGTTGTCGAACATCACTCTGCTGTCGCGGAACAAGAGGTGAGGGGAACGACCAACGAACCACCTCACCGGACGTTCGCGGAAATGGCGACTGAGAATTGGGACGCACCTATCATTGTCACGACTTCAGTTCAGTTCCTCGAAACACTCTTGGAAGCGTCGCCTCGACGATGCCGAAAGTTGCACAACATCGCGAGGAGCGTGATCCTCTTCGATGAAGCGCAAAATCTCCCGACCCCCATCCTGAATCCACTTGTCAGCGTTTTCCGAGAACTGGTTCAGACGTTCGGGTGCAGCGTCGTGTTCAGCACTGCCACCCAACCTGCATTCCGTGTGGGAACTGGGTTGACCGAGGGACTTAAACCCGGCGAACTGAAGTCGGTCCTTCCGTCGGTGTTGGTGAGGGATTCATTCCAATCTCTTCAGCGAGTCGATTTCAAACCCGAACTTTCCGTGCCTTGGGACTGGGACACTCTCGTCAGTCGAATGCTCGACGGTCAGCACGACCAAGGCTTGTGTGTTCTGAACACCCGTCGACACGCTCGCGAGGTGTGGGACAAGCTCCGAACACAGGTTGATGACGAATCCTCGGTCGTACATCTCTCGTCTGCGATGTGCGCCGAACACAGACTTGCAGTGCTGGGCGACCCGGTGAACCCCGAACCAAAGTCGGTTCGGCATCGGCTGAAGCACGGTCTGCCATGCTGGCTCGTGAGTACGCAAGTGATTGAGGCCGGCGTCGATGTCGATTTCCCCCGCGTGTTCCGTGCCCTCGGTCCGCTCGATTCGATTGTCCAGGCGGCTGGCCGATGTAACCGGGAAGGAAAGCGGTGCAATCAAGAGGGGAAACCAGTTCGGGGCGAAGTGATTGTGTTCCAACCTACCGACGAGGGGTTGCCGCGAGGTTTGTATCAGATGGCGACGGGAGAAGCTCGGACGTTCCTCGGCATGTACACGAGCGAGCAACTGGCGACGGACCCGGCGGTGTTCGAGGCGTATTTCGGGCTCATCTATGGTCGTGCGAGTTGCGACTCACACGGTATCCAGGCGAAGCGGAAGGAGTTCCAGTTCCGCGAGGTGGCAGAGAAAGCGAAGGTCATCCCCGATGGTGGAACGCCGGTAATCGTGCCGTACCAGAAGGCCCCAAACTGGATCAAACGGATTCAGCGAATGGGGATGTTTGATCGCAGCATTTTGCGTCGGCTTCAGCGCTACACTGTGAACATTCGCCCGCATGATCGGGATGAACTCGTGCGCCGGGCTCTGATTCAACCGCTGTTGCCGTCGTGCCCCGATGGCCCGGAGTTACTGCACGCGGCGGCTTACAATCTTCACCTCGGGGTCGTCATTACCGACCGCCCACCGGAAGACTTCATTATCTGATCCAATCTGAGGTCCTTATGCCTGCATTGGTATCCGTCCATGTCTGGGGAGAGTTCGCGTGTTTCACTCGTCCCGAGATGAAGGTCGAGCGGGTGAGCTACCGCGTGCCGACACCCTCAGCGGCACGCGGCATCCTTGAGGCGATCTTCTGGGAACCAGAGATGTACTACCTCATCGACTCGATCACGGTGGTGAAGCCAGGCAAGTGGTTCTCGTTCCGCCGGAACGAGGTACAGAAGGTGATTTCGATGCCCTCGGCAATGAAGTGGATGACGGGTCGCGATGAGGTCGAACCGATTCACGCGGGCGGTGGGGCGGAAGACGCAGCCCAGCGAAACATGCTCGCACTCACCGAGGTCGAGTATGTGTTCACGGCGGAGGTTCGACTGACCAGGAAGGCCAATTCGAAGACTGACAACATCCCGAAGTATGTCGATCAGGCGATGTCGCGAGCGGCGAAAGGAAAGTGTGCCCACCGGCCGGCGCTCGGTTGTCGGGAGTTTATCGCGAACTTCGACTTGGTCGAGAAGCCCCCAACGATCACCAACGGCTTGACCGAAGACCTCGGCCTGATGCTATACGACGTCTTCGATCCTACGAACCGTGAGAGTGAACGGAACGTGGCTCCGAAGCCGGTGTTCTTCCGAGCGAAGGTGACGAACGGCTCAATGGACTGCCATCCAGATCGAATCGCGGCCGACTTGGTTCGTCCCGGCACGGGGAGGGTGTGACGATGTTGCTTCAGGCTCTACACAAATACGCCACGGATCGAAACCTACTCGCGAACCTACCGTTCCAACGCCGGACCGTTCACCTCCTCATTCCCTTGAACGCCGATGGGTCGCTCCGGGGAACGGGCTTTGTCGCGCTCAGCACTCCCGTCGTGGTGAAGAACAAACCCAAAGACCAACCCGGCAGAGAAGTGTTCCTCCCACGATTTCCAGGTGAAAACAATGGTGGGAGAGCGTATTACCTCGCTGAGTCATTCAATACGGTCTTCGGTATTCGGGCAGATGTCGGCGAACCTCTCCCCTGTGAACCCGTCCAGCGCACTGACCGCAATCCTGTCGCTGCCCATCGCCATTTCTGGCAACGGATTGTCGATGGTTTCAGCCGAACACATGACTCACGACTCCAAGCGATTCTCCGCTTTCGCGAAGGATACTTGTGTTCACGTTTTCGTACAGGGTTGCGTCGAGCCGGTTCCGAAGTGACCTGGGCGTTGGGAATTGGTTCCCCGATTACCACAGACGAACGGGTATTCCTATTCGATTGGTTGCGGTGGCAACCGAACGAGCGGTCGAGGGATCAGGCTTCGGAATGGCACGGAAGGCTCTCAACAAACGACTGGGTTCCGTTAGGCAAGTTGAATGTCTGTGGCTTCGAGATCGACGGCAACGGCCTGCACTTGGGTAGCGAAGAAACGCCGAGCGGAACGGGCGACCCGCTGTGGCTTGATTGGACGGCCACCTTCCGGCGGGAGGCGTTTACCTCAGCGGAGGATAACGAGGCAGACCAACACCCGCCCTTGACCCGAGAAACGATCTGCTTGGTATCGGGTCTCTGCGGCCTCCCGGTAGCTCGGTCCCACAAGCCGAAGATTCTCGGTGTGCCAGGGCTTGCATCGGGTGGATATGTGGTGTCTTTCGCCAAGGATGCTCCGGCGTTCTCGTCGTTCGGGTTCGAGATGGGTGACAACGCGCCGATCTCCGAGGAGGCTGCAGCAATTTACGCCCTCGGTCTGAACGAACTGCTGTCGATGGACAACCACTCGCTCTCTGTCGGCGGAGTGACCTTTTGCTTCTGGGCAGAACAGCAAACCAAGGCAGTAGGTCTGAAGTTCTCCCGAGTCGCCGCCGCGAACCCGAAGGCGGTTGCGGATTTCCTGAAGGAACCGTTCTCGGGGCTTGACATCGCACTTTCGCGACAAGAGCAGTTCATGTCTGTCGCCCTGTCCGCGAACTCGGGTCGGGTTGTTGTTCGCGAATGGCTGAGGGTTCCTCTGTCGGAGGCCGTCGAGAACCTGAAGGCGTGGTTCACCGACCTTGAAATTGTTTCGCTGGGCGAAGCGCGGGCCACCGATGAGGAGGGCGTTGGTCCCTACTCGTTATTCCGTCTGGCAGCGGCGGTGGTCCGCGAGGGGTCTGAACTGGGTCGCGTCAACGAAGTGATTGCCGGATTGTACCGCTGTGCGCTGGAGAATTTGCCGGCACCGGTTCGATTGCTTGGTCCCGTGTTGGCTGAGTTTCGCTCTGCCTTGGTCACCGATTCCAAAAAGAAACCGAAGTACCCATTCAATCAATCGCGATTCGCACTCATCAAGTTGATTCTCACCCGCACCCCAAACGGAGGGTTCCGCCCGATGCCTCACCTCTGCGACACTGACGACGCATCGTACAACCTCGGCCGATTGCTATGCCAGTTGGCGAGCCTTCAAAAAATCGCCCACCGTGGCGAAGGGAAGGCCGCGAAGGAACTGGAAGGTCCGGGAATCGTGGAACGATACTACGGGACAGCCTCTTCGGCCCCGGCGACCGTTTTTGCAGTCCTCATCAAACTTCACCAACACCATCTTCGCAAGTTGGAGCAGAAAGGGGCCCAGGGCCGGAGAATCGCAGCTTCCCGGCGCTCACGTATTGCCGAGATCGTCGGGAAATTCCCCGCTGGCGGCCCTGGTCAGCCACCGCAGTTTCCACGGCAGTTGACGCTGGAGGAACAGGGGCGGTTTGCCCTCGGGTTCTATCAACAGATGGCTGCCGACCAGCAGGCCCGTAGAGAGGCAACCGCCAAGAGAACCGACGCCAAGTAACTCATCCAATCCACCAAGGAGGATTCGTCCGTGTCCATCAATCGCCACGACATTCTGTTCTTTTTCGACGTGACCAACGGAAATCCGAACGGCGACCCCGACGCAGGTAACATGCCCCGAACTGAACCGAACACCGGCAAGGGACTCGTCTCTGACGTGTGCCTCAAACGCAAGGTGCGGAACTTCGTTTCGCAGTTCTGCCGAAATCCGGATAGGACGCCCGAAGCCGGACGGGCGATCCTGGTGCAGCAGGGCAACATCCTGAACACGGAGATCACGAAAGGGATCAAGGAAGCGAACCTAGAATTGTCGAAGTCACCCAAACCTGCGGAGAAATCCAAGGCGGCCGAAGCCGCGATGCACTGGCTCTGCAAGACGTTCTACGATGTGCGGACGTTCGGTGGGGTTCTCTCCACCGGTGACGAGGTGATGAAGGGTTCCGCCCACGGTCAGGTTCGCGGTCCGGTTCAGTTCACGTTCGGCATGTCGCTCGATCCGATCCCGATGCAAGAGATTACCCTGACCCGGTGCGCGGTGACCAAAGAGGAGGACGCGGCCAAGGAACGAACGATGGGGAACAAACACATCGTTCCGTACGCACTGTACTGCGCAAAGGCGTTTATCTCGCCGATGTTCGCTGAGAGAACTGGGTTCGACGACACCGATCTGAAACTGTTCTTCGATGCTCTCAAACACTTGTTCCGTGACGACAGTTCCGCTGCTCGGGCCGAGATGTGCGTGCGGGCAGTGTACGACTTCGAGCACATTGGCACCCAAGGGGATACAAACATCACACAGAACCGCCGGGAACAGCAACTCGGGTGTGAACACGCCCACAAACTATTCGAGAAAGTCAGGTTCGAGCGGAGGTCAAACGAGCAAACATTCCCAGCCGCGTTCACGGACTACGAACTGATCGACGGGTGGCGCGAGAAGGAGGACGAGTTGCTAAAGAAGGGCGTGAAACTGACCCGCCTTGTCAATCCGCTTGGGTGAACCCATGACTCCGCTTCCTGTTCTTCCCGGACCCGATGGCGGTGAATATCCGCCGCTGTCGGCGTTGAACGATCTTCTCTTCTGTTCCCGACGCTGCTTCCTGCATCGCGTCGAGGGCGTGTGGGCGGAGAACGTCCACACCACCGCCGGCACCCTCGATCATCACCGGGTTCACGCCACCCGCGATAACGAGACCCACGGTACCCGGATCGCACGCGGTTTGCCGCTGGTCTCCCATCGCCTGCGGCTTGTCGGCGTTGCTGATCTGGTCGAGTTTCGCCCCAACTCCGGCAACCCCGACACGCCTTTTCCCATCGAGTACAAACGCGGCAAACGTCGCAAGTGGGATAACGACGAGGTGCAACTCTGTGGGCAGGCAATGTGCCTGGAGGAGATGCTTGGGTTCGTTGTTCCGGCCGGTGCGATCTTCCACATCAAGTCGAAGCACCGTCGTGATGTCGTATTCACACCAGCCCTCCGCAAGAAGACCGAGGACACGGCGGCCCGGTTACACACCCTTCTCGCTGCCCACACTGCACCGCAGCCAGTACTTCACCCGAAGTGCAAGCAATGTTCTTTGCACCGCATCTGCATGCCCGAGTTACTGGCAGCCCCCGCTGCTTACCGCCGTGCCGCAACCAACCTGTTCCGCGTCACCTGAGCCTCGAAGGGAGCGGAAACCCGTGGAAGTTCAACTGAACACGCTGTATGTGGTCACGCGAGGGTCCATAGTTCGCCGCGACCACCTCACGCTTCAAGTTGTGGTCGAGAAAGCGTTACGGATCACAGTTCCCGTTCACCAACTCGAATCTGTTGCCGTATTTGGTGGCGTTCATGTCACGCCTGGTGCAATGGGGCTGTGTGCAGACAACGGCGTGGCAGTCAACTTCCTGACCGAATCCGGTCGGCTACTTGCACGGGTGGATGCCCCTTCATCCGGGAATGTGCTTCTCCGACGTGAACAATTCCGCAAGGCAGATGACTCAACTGCGCGAGCGGCGGTATCTCGATGTGTCGTGGCTGGTAAGTTGCATAACTGTCGAAATCTTATGCTGCGGGCTGGCCGCGAGACCACCGATGCTACCGATCAGAATACCCTCAACCAAGCCGTCACGTACCTCGGGACCGTCATTCCTACCTTGGAGTCCGATACCAACGCGGACACCGTGCGAGGTCGTGAAGGAGATGCAGCCCGCGTATACTTCGCGGCCTTCGGAGCGATGGTTCGCACGAATCGAGCCGAATTCACACCCAATGGCCGAACGCGCCGGCCGCCACTGGACCGGATGAACTCGTTGCTGTCGTTTCTATACGGGTTGCTGACTCACGATTGTGTTTCCGCATGCGCAGCGGCGGGGCTCGATCCATCAGTGGGGTTCCTACATGTGGATCGCCCTGGTCGCCCAGGACTGGCCTTGGATCTGATGGAGGAATTTCGGCCTCTGCTCGCTGATCGATTGGCGCTGGCATTGGTGAACCGGCAACAGGTGAAGTCTGGCGGGTTCCAGGTACGTGACGGTGGTGCGGTGATGATGGATGAGGCAACCAGAAAAGCAGTCCTGTCGGCGTACCAGCAGCGAAAACGGGAGGAAGTGACGCATCCGTATCTGGTCGTGAAAGTGCCGGTTGGCCGATTGCCATTTCTCCAAGCCCGGGTCCTGGCTCGACACCTGCGGGGCGAACTGGAGAGATACGTTCCCAGTGTGCCCAAAAATTGAGCTAGCGAATATCCACCGGTCACTGCTCTTTGACAACACAAACTTTCCCCAAGGAGTCAGCTGATGAAGGTGGTGATTTTGTACGACGTAAGTACATCCGATCCAGAAGGCTCGCGTCGACTCCGCCGCGTGGCTCGGGCGTGTCAAGATTACGGACAGCGGGTACAGAAGTCGGTGTTCGAGTGTTCGGTCGGTGCGATGGAATGGATGCAGTTACGGGTGCGGTTGTTGGGCGAGATAGACGTTGATCGAGATTCGTTACGGTTTTACTTTTTGGAGTCAGATGTGCGAGTGGAACATCACGGTGCGGGTGAACCGTGGGACATGGACGGCCCCCTTGTCGTGTGATACAAGGAAGGGGTCGCGAACATTGAGTGGCGTTGAAACCACCGGGTGGTTCGCGATCGGACATAAGTCTAGACCTCCTCAGCGGTCACAACGATGTACTGGGCAAAAAAGGACCGACACAAACCAAGTGTCAGCGGGGTTCGCGAAACGGGCCCTGGAAATGCTTGCCCACAAACCGTTTGCGAAGGCAGCGGTTCCCCGTGGTGATGAGCCACGGGGCGGATTGAAACACCGGAGGAGCGGCCGTTGCGGTCGCGGCCCCCATGTTCCCCGTGGTGATGAGCCACGGGGCGGATTGAAACCATGAGACCGGCAATTGGCAATCTTCTTCTGGCTTGTTCCCCGTGGTGATGAGCCACGGGGCGGATTGAAACACCGAGACGACCCGCAAGCGGGGCGAACAGATTCGTTCCCCGTGGTGATGAGCCACGGGGCGGATTGAAACTCAGCCTGATCCCGCATCTCGTCCATGATCGCGAGTTCCCCGTGGTGATGAGCCACGGGGCGGATTGAAACATGATGGGCAAGAAGGGTGGCGTGTACGTCACTGGTTCCCCGTGGTGATGAGCCACGGGGCGGATTGAAACCGAATGGTCTCCGCTCACCAATACGTTTGCCCCCGTTCCCCGTGGTGATGAGCCACGGGGCGGATTGAAACACGTTGGGTCGACCCACTGCTAGCGATC
>JBGTAO010000541.1:0-3916 GCA_041749835.1 Gemmata sp.
GGGTTCAACGACACGGCCTCCCAAAGCTGCAACGGCAATTCCCGTCAACGGTGCAAACCCCGACGATGTCAGCTTCTATGTCGATGTGTTTTGGGCACTCTTGAACAGCAACGAGTTCATGCTCAATCACTGATCGCGATCGAATCCATCCCAAAGCCCGGCCAGACAAACTGGCTGGGCTTTTTGCCGTTAGGGCACCACTTCAACCGCACTCGTTACAACAAAGGGCTTGGACAGTCCACGGCGAGCTGCGACAACACCATACACATCAACACGCTTTCCCACATACCGCTTCAGATCAACTCCCGGACCCGCGACAACATAAATAACGGAGTCGGGTCCGCGCTCCAGGATGTAGGTTTGGCGACCGTCCAGTGCCAGTGCCGAGCTGCTGAGCTTTCCCGGCCCCACCCAACGGGGAGTATCACTTGTAGTATCCAATGAAGCAGGCGCTACTGATCCCGGCTTCGTGCCACTGCTTGCTACTGGTGTGCTTGCTGATGGCGTCGTCTGCAAGGGAGTAGGTGTTGAGTTGGTTGCGCTCGGTCGAGTCGCAGATACCGCAGGCAGTGAACCGGTTGCCATCGCGGGAACGGTTCCACCATTACGTTTCTTCTCCCGCAACGAGTGGATTCGCGTGTAGCAGAGATTCGCCATATCGTGGTCGCCACCGGGCTCATTCATCAACCGTGCGAGCTGAAAGAAGAGCTTCTCCGCGTCTTCGTAGCGCCCTTCCTTTTCGGCTGTCTCGGCTTGCACCCACAATGGATTCTGTCCTGAGGGTTTACCCGATGTTGTCGCATTCTGACCCGTTCGACCCAAGACACCCGTGGTACCCGAAGTGGCAATGATGCCACCAGCCGGCGGTGCTGTTGGGCTATTCTCGCGAACAGCAACAGCAGTGTTCGTTGCTTGACTAAATGCGACTGATTGCTTGGGAAGATAGCGGAAATCGCCCTCGGGTGGCAGCACGGGGTACCAGGTTTTGTTCTCGAACACGACCCCTGGCCCCAGCACCGTGAGAATCGTTCCACCGGGCACTTTGGTGCGCGAGATGTGCAATGGCTGCGCGAGTCCTAACTGCCCCGCTCGTAGAGTTGCACCTGCTTCGTCCACATCCACATTCTGCGGTGTTGGGCGACTCTTATCAAAGTTCACCAGTTGCATCTGAACCCAACTGATCGAGTGCAACTTCCCCGGCGGATCTTGTACGGCGAGCCAACCGTTGGTGTCTTCTTGAATCACCAGCACCATTGAGCCCTTTTTCAATGTTGCAGTGTCGGGGTACTCGCTACTGGGTCCAGCACGGAGTTTGACTTCCGGATCGGTCACCACTGCGAGAAACGGCACAGTTTGGGCGAGCGCGGTCGATGTAATACTGACTAAAATCAGCCCGGCCAGCAACGCTGGGCGCATGGCAGTCTCCATCTCGGATCGTACAGGTTCACAAGTGAATGGGGGCATACCACGACAGGGAATTCGGTCAAGCCCTGTCCGGAAGCGGCTACGAATCGCAAAACGGACATCGGCTCGCTTTCCAGCACCAACCGGGGTTCACCATGTCGAAAGTCACTCTGCAAGATTTGGCGCGAATGTTCGATCACTCCTTGCTGCAACCGGTGCTCACCGACACTGAGATGGACCTAGGCCTTGCAGTGGCCGCGGAATACGGTGTCGCTTCGGTTTGTATTAAGCCATATGCCGTAAAGCGTGCGACCAAGTTGCTAGCAGGGACCACTGTCGCCGCCAGCACGGTAATTGGTTTTCCGCACGGCAGTAACGTGTCGCGTGTGAAAGTCTTTGAAAGTGAATTGGCAATCGCTGAGGGTGCCACGGAACTCGATATGGTGGTGAACATCGGTCAGGTGTTGTCTGGCGAATGGAATTATGTGCGTGACGACATTAGGGCCGTGGTGGAAGTGGCCCATTTGCACGGAGCCAAGGTGAAGGTGATCTTTGAGAATGCGTATCTTCAGGAATCGCACAAACGCGAACTGTGTCGAATCTGTGGCGAGGTCCGGGCGGACTGGGTGAAAACCAGCACCGGGTATGCCGAAACTGGGGCAACCATCGAAGATCTCAAGCTGATGCGTGAATGCAGCCCCGCCTGGGTGCAGGTGAAGGCGGCCGGCGGGGTGCGGACCTACGAAAAGCTGCTGGAAGTTCGGGCGCTGGGTGTGACCCGTGTCGGAGCAACCGCAACGAAAGCCATACTCGACGAAGCGCGGTCCAAGCTAGGCAGCTAGCGCATCTTAGCGCATTCCGTCGGTCCCGATGAGTTCGAGCACATAGGACGTGCCATCGGCATTCGCAGTGACAAGCCGTTTGCCATCGGGTGTGAAGGCGATGCCATTGATGCCCACTGGCATTTTCCACACCCGGAGCGGCTTGGGTTCTTTCAGTGCTTCAGGCTCCAACGACCAGGCGCGCACTTCGTGATCATTCCCCACTGTTACGACAATCTTCCCAGTTGGTGAAATGAGAAGCGTGCGAACGCCGGCTTCATGTGCAGCAAACGCGGTCAAGGTTTCGCGGCGAGCAACATCGGCCACTTTCACCTGACCCTTGTCGTCCACAGCCACCAACAACTTCTTGTCGGCGGTAATCCCCAGATCCCCAATCCCGTTTACGGTCAGCGGCCAGTCGGCACCCACCCGTTCTTTCTTGGCCAGATTCCAGATGCGGATGGTGCCCTGGTCGTCGCCAGCCAGTGCCCAGGAGAGATCCGAGGAGAACGTAGCCGCACGGATATTGCGGCCTTTATCCGGAAGCGTGCTCAGCAACTCACCCTTGGCGTCGTACAGTTCGAATGTGTTGTTGCGGACCGCATCACCCACTGCCGGTCGGCTCGCCCAGGCACCGAGCTTGGTTCCGGCGGGGTTTGCCACCACCGTATACACCTCACCCGTGGCTACCGATTTCAGTAATCGTGGCGGCTTCGTTTGCCAGAAGTGTAACCGACCTGCATCCCGTGTCGGTAGGCTCCCACCCAATACCAAATGGGTATTGCCTAGGAATGCGAGTGAGAACGGTGTATCTGCGTTTCCAATCAACGTGCCGACTTCTTTGCCGGTGGCTATATCCCAGAGCTTGATGGTTTGATCGGTGCCGGCGGTTGCGACAATGCGGCCATCCGGGCTGACCGTCACAGCGTTGACACCCAAAATGTGACCACCACTCGACGAAGTCTCCAGTGGAGGCAATTCAAAGATCCGCACGACGCTATCCTTCTCCACACCGACCGAAGCGACATAGCGACCATCGGGGCTGAACGTAACACTGGTGACCCAATCGGTGTGACCCCGCAAACCGCGCACCTCGGTCTTGGTTTGCACATCCCAGACACGGACGACGGAATCTGCACCGACAGCAGCCACGTAGCGACCGTCCGGGCTAAATGCCACACCCGTCAGAGGCGAGTAGCCCGCTCCGATACCCGGCTTGGCCTGTCCTTCGAACTTCACGAGAGATGTTAATTGACCGTTGGCACCAACGTCCCAAATTCGCAACGCACCATCGCCGCCGACACTGGCGAGGCGACTACCGTCGGGACTGTAAGCCAGGTTTGCGATGCCTGCCACGTGGGCTGCAACGGATGTTTCCTTGGGGTTAGACCCTTCCAGCGTAATGATGGAAAGGGTGCCATCGGCCAGGCCAGCTGCGACTGTTTTGTTACCCTTGGGGATTGCGACCGCGCAAACAGCGGAGCGGCCGCTCCACACCCAATCGGCCTTGGTCGCATCTGGCGTGAAACCGCGGACGGTTTTATCTGCCGCACCCGTGACGATCAACTTTCCATCATCGGAAACAGCGACCGAGAGGATCGGTTGCTCATGGCCCGTCAATTCCTTGATTGGAATACCCTTGGCGATGTCCCAGATCACCAGCACGCGATCGCCACCGACTGCCGCCAGGC
>JBGTAO010000542.1:0-7636 GCA_041749835.1 Gemmata sp.
GAAGGTGCTCCCGCGTCGCGGCTGTTGCCAGCACGGCAATCGGCAGCAGGAGTGTCACGGCGTGGTGCTTCCATGTCCGCTCGCTGAAGAGCAACATTCCCAGCACGATGAGCCCACACTCGGCGGCGAACCGCAATCCCTGCCGCTGATCGCGCGGCGCTCGGCACAGGAGCATCACGGCAAGCACGAACGCCACCGAGAGGAGCTTCACCACCACCCAGGCGGCGGGGCGGCCGACCTCCAGCACATTGTGATACGCGGCGGGCACCGGAATATCGCCAATCGGTGTCTGCTCGTAGGCAATGAACGACGGGCTGTGTGTGAACAAGCGGTACACGTACCCCGGCAGCGCCTGGTTCGGGTGTTCCGTGGTCACTTCGCCCTTCAGCAGCGGTCGCTCGATCATCAGCTTGAACCAGTCGGAGTGCAGCTCGACATTGCGTTCCCAACCGAAGGTCAACCCAGGCACCACGGCGAACCACAACACCAGGCCCATCGCTCCTGCGGCAACCACCCGCCAGGCTCGCTTCCACACGAAGAAGCCCAGAAACAGCAGCGGCGTCAGCTTGCAGGTGATCGCCAGAGCCAGCACGAGCCCCGCGGAGGTGTCGCACCGACGGCGATACAACTCCAGGCAACCCACCACCAGGAACAGGATGAAGATGTTGATGTTGTTGTGTGTGAGATCGCCGATCAACGGGGGCAGCGTGAGCACGATGGCCACGCCCTTGGCGGCATCGGGAATCGGCGTCGGACAGTGACCCCGGACCAGACGGAAGACCCAGAGCGCCGCCAGCACGGTCATGAGCACCTTGGCGTAGAACCACGACATCGCGCCCACCATCGGCGGCAACTCGGCGAATGGCCGCAGGATGATCGCCATCACCGGCGGGTTGGGGTATTCGTTCTTACCAACGTAGATGTTGGTGCCCTCGAACACATCGAGAAGCATCACACGCCAGCGCAGGAACGCCGAGCGGGTTTGCAGCCCCGTGTCGCCGGGCTTGGTGATCTTCGAAGCGTATTTCAAGCTGACGATGAGCACCACCACCGCGAGCAAGGCGAAGAACGCGAGCCGGAACCGCTCGGGGTGTGCTGTTTGCGCGGTGCGGAATCGGGCGAAACCGGTTGAGAACGAGGTGTTCGGCATCACGCTTCCTTGCAAGGCCAACCGACGCATCTCCGATGCATCGGGCAATCCGAGTTCACGCTGCGGGTTCCACACTGACACCCAGAGGGTGCGCGCCCCGTGCTTTCTGCTGCGGGTCGGGGCCACACGAGCGAATCTGATCCGCCTTCAACTCCGCCACTTCCAGCGATCCCACCCACACTGCGGCGCGGCCCTTCTCGTGGGCCTCCACCATCAATTCCACACACTTTGTCAGGGTGTAGCCGAACACCTTGCGGAGCACAAGAACCACGAACTCCATGGTATTGAGGTCGTCGTTGTGCAAGATGACCGCGTAAGGCGGCTGCCGCCGAGTCTGGGTTTCGGTGTCGGTATCCGGGAGAACGTCCGGTAGCGGTGTGGCCGATGCCATCAGCAGCCTCCCGAGGAACTCGCATCGAGAATGGCGGCAGTATACCGAGCTTCCGAGGCGGGTGGAATGGCGCCTGTTCGGCCTCATGCGCTGGCCGATTCGCCGGGAGCGGTGCTCTCGGGGTTGGGCGAAGTCGCTCGGGCGTCCTCAGTTCGGTATTCGTCGAGCTTCTTGTGGAGCGTATTGCGGTTAATCCCCAAGCGATCGGCGGCCTTCACTTGCACGTCGCCGGTTTCGCGCATCACTTCCTCGATGAGCACCCGTTCCAGACCATCCACGAGGAACTTGTGGAGCTTCATCCCGCCCGGGCGCGGCGCGTGCAGCCCGGCGCGAACCAGCGTGCGGATCAGCGTCGGCACATCGGTTCCCACGACAGCCGTGGTGGTGGATCGCGCCGAACGCAACACATAGCGGGGCCGGCTGAAGCGCAGCAACTCCGGCGTGATCGGACCACCATCGGCGAGCACGATCAACCGTTCCAGGGTGTTCTCCAGTTCGCGGACGTTCCCGGGCCAGTCGTGCTGCTTGAGCCCTTCGATCACGGGAGCCGTGAGTTCGGGCACCGGGCAGCGATGCTGCTCGGCGTAGCGTTTCAGGAAGAACTGTGCGAGTAACGGGATATCGTCGCGGCGTTCGCGCAGCGCCGGCAGCACCACCGGGATCACGTTCAGCCGGTAGTAAAGGTCTTCGCGGAAGTCGCCCGTGGCGACCAGATCTTCGAGCGAAGCGTTGGTCGCGGCGATAATGCGGACATCGACCCGGATGGTGCGGCTCTCGCCGACGCGCTCGAACTCGCGTTCTTGCAGCACCCGCAGCAGCTTCACCTGCAGCTTGGGCGTGGTGCTATTGATCTCGTCCAGGAAGATGGTGCCACCGTGCGCGGCTTCAAAGCGACCGGTCTTGTTCTCGACGGCTCCTGTGAACGCGCCTTTGATGTGGCCGAACAGTTCGCTTTCGAGCAGGTTCTCGTGCAGTGCTCCGCAGTTCACGCGGATGAAGGGACCATCGGAACGCTTGCTGAGTTTGTGAACAGCCTTGGCGATGATCTCTTTACCGGTGCCGGTTTCGCCAATGAGCAAGATGTTCGCAGCGCGAGGAGCGGCGAGCCGAACGAGGCGATAGACATCCTGCATGGTCGGGGCGTTGCCCACAATCTCGGGCAACGGCGACTCAATTGACTCATTTCGCGGCATTGCCTCTTCGCTTCCGGGAGAGGAAGCCAGGAATTCGGCTCAATTCCAATTGCGGCGAGAATTAGTATAGGTGCCGGTGCGCGATTATGCCACGTCATTCGCCTGAAAAATGGGCACGGCAGTGGGTGTTCACGCTGAGGGTAGGGTTTTGCCCTTGGCAGCCAGGATGCGGCCCAGGTGGTCGGCGGAGAGTCGCGGATCGTCGGTCAGCACCGTTCCGAGTTCTGTAAGAATGAAGCCTTCGAGGTCATCGCCAGTCCAGCCATCGGCCACCAGTCGCGCCCCGATCTGTTCCAGAGCCCGTTCACGGAGTTTGTCGGTGCGGCGTGTAAGTGTGCCTTCGTTGAGCCCGAACAGCTTGGCTGCTTCGCGTTGACTGAGCCGGTAGCGCCAGCGCAGGCCCAGGAGCAGGCGTTCTTCGTCGTCGGTGGAATCGAGCCAGTCGCGGGCCGCCTGAATGAACATCTCGTGCCAGCGACCGGCGGCATCGGATGTCTCGGTGGGGTTCATCGGCACAGCGACATCTTCATCGGGAAGTGCGGCGACACCACTGGACTTACGGAGCTTGGAGAGGTGCCAGTTCTGGAACACGCGGATGAGCCACGGGGCCAGCGGGCGGTGACCATCGTAGCGGGCCAGTACGGGCAACGAATCACTCGATTCCGGGGCGAGCAGATTGCTCCAGAACTCGGTCACGGAGGTGTCCTGGCGTTCCTCATCGCGTGGGAAGAGTCGCACGGCCCGCGCCCGCAAGGCATCGACAAGCAGGCAATCGCTGCGGCCCGTGCGGGCGTTGAAAAGGGTTTCCCAGGCGGGGTTCTGGCGCTCCAGGCAGCCGATGCACACGGCCCAATCCACGGCGTAAAGCCCTTCCAGGAAGGCGAGCCAGCGCACTGGCACTTCGGTCTTGGGCAGCCACAGGCGGAACGAGCGTTCCAAATGGTCCAGGAAGCTCGTTTCGGGCATGCGCACGCCGGGAATCTGCAGCCGTACGAAGTGGTACAGCATAGCAACGCGGTTGCGATCGGCGGGGGTGAATGTCGGCAGGTTCACGTCACTGGTCATCAGACCTCCCCGATTACAGGCTCGCGGGACTACTGCGGCGTAAACAGGAGAACCTGCACGACCGTGGCGGGCATCGGCTGCTTCTCGATAACGGGGTTCGGGCTCATCCCGATTCCCAAAGGTGTCATGGTGCGGCGCGAGAACATTCCCAGTTTGTGCACCTCGCAGGCTCGCAAATGATTGATCACCCGTTCGGCTTGTGCCTTGGCGAGCTCATGTGCGGCTGCGGGCGTCAGGCTTTTATCGGTCGGGTCTACAAAGGACGCAACCACGACCTGCGACTTCTTGTGGCGATTCTCCTTCAAGAGGTTGGCCAGGTTGTTCAGATGCACCTGACCGTCGTAGTGGAGCAGCGCGGTATTCGGATCGAAGAGATCGTGCGAGGAATAGTACCACATTTCGCGGTGATGGGCCGGGCGCACCAGAATCGCGGCGGCATCTTCGACATAGCTGCGCACGATCGGCATCTTCCCGATGGCATCGGTTCCTTGCTTGACGGAGCGCAGCGTATCGCGCCCATCCTGGATGAAGAGGTGCAACCCGGCGACTTCGCCTTCCAGCGCACCGATGGCTTTGTCGGTACGGGTCAGCACCGCTTTCGCGTCGCGGTGGAGGTCGTCGTCTTGAATCAGCTTCATGATGGTGCCATTACTGGTCCGCACTTCGTGGACCAACTGCTTGGCTTCTGCCGCGAGTGAACGCACTTCCTCGGCAGTCTTGCGAGCATCGGCCACGACTTCTTCGAGATTGGCCGCACGCACGCCGCGAATGTGGCCCGTCGTGACGCCACGGGCGGGGGTTCCCGGGTGGACTGCGATAATCTTAGGGCCTAGCAATCCGGAACCGCGGATCTGCGCCGTGGCATCTTGATAGACGCGTTCGGCGTACCGAGTGTTCAAACGGATCCGCACTGTGACCTCGGCAACGGGGCCATCGTAGTCGGGGTATTGCACCGCAACGACTTGCCCGGCATCGACACCTCGAATCCGGACGGGCGTTCCCGGCACCAGGTCGTGCGCATCGGGGAAACCCGCGGTGACTTCAAAGCTGTCGGCCCACAAGCCTTGCTTCTCGGCAATGCGAGCCACACCGAAGCCACCCAGAAGTAACGCCATGACGACCACCAGGCCGAGCATGATCGCTTGCCAGCGCGAAAGTGACTGCGACACCGGATTGCCCCTCCCGAGAAGAGAACCGGGGACATTATACCTCAATGGTAGTTCGGAAACCGCTGGGGCTCCTTATTGCAAACTTTTAGCAGTGATGTGTCTTCCCCCTGGTACCGCGGACCTCTGGGTGTACCGGCTGTTGTCGAGTCTACCACCAGTCTTACCCCTGGGACCGCGGACCTCTGGTCCGCTCTTCTCCGCCAAGATGCGGTCGGGCCGACCGCGGTCCAAGGGAGGCTCCGACTCGCGTTGTCTTGGCGAGTGTGGTGCGTCAGCACCACGGTTGTATTGCATCGAGTGAGCGTAGTGCGTGTCTTGGCGAGTGTGGTGTGGCAGCACCACGGTTGTATTGCATCGAGTGATGCGTAGTGCGTGAGCCCCACCGGTCAGGATCAGAAGATGCGGTCGGGACGACCGCGGTCCCACGGAAACCGCGGTCCCAGGGAAACCCGGTATTGGCGCGTGTGCCGGCTATTGCAAGCTCACTTCGCAATCACCTTTGTCGTGGGCGGATTCACGAACGCCGCCGCGATGGCCTGACACTCGTCGACCGTCATCTCGCCCTCTTGCACCCACAGCCGGTACTTCAGCTTGAGCGGTTTCGTCGGTGTAAGATCGAATTCGAAGTAATCGCCGAAGCGGCCATACTCGCGCTCGCTGCCACGAGTTTCGCCGGGGTTATCGGGATGGTTCACACGCAGCACCGTGTAGCGTTTGCCGTCGATCTCGAAGTTCACCGCATTCCACGGCAGGTTGATGGCTCGCGGGTCGGCTCCCTTGGCATCCCAGTTGCGGGTTTCGCCGAGCTTCCCCTTGCCATCGGGCCGCAGGTAGTACGTCTTCTCCTTGCCGTTCTTGGCAACTTCTTGCGCCGCCCGGAAGTGGAAGCCGGCGTGCTGCGGGTCGCCATCAAGTCGCACTCGGTCGAGCTTCGTGGTGAGCACCGTGCTCCAGTCGATGAGCGTACCACCGGCGGTTGCATAGGCAGTCACTTCGCGTTCTTCGGTAGCGAACGTAGCCCCATCCTTGCCATGCCACGAGATCCGGGCTCGCTGTCGGCCGAGCACCTCACCCGCTTCGGTCGAGAGGCTTTCGTCGAACTGCGAAAACACACCGTTGGTGCCGTGCCAGATATCGGCCGTTTGCTTGTCACCATAACTGATCTTGTTGAAGCCGAAGAAGAGCCCGCGGTGATGCGGGTACTGGCCATCCTTGTCGGTCTTGACCGAGCTATTCGTGAGCAGAGTCTTGCCCGTGGCCGGATCGAAGACGTTGTGAAACGGCTTGAAGGTGTAGTAATGGTCCTGCGCATTGCGGGGCAAATTAAAGAACTGCAGCACCGGCCGCTTCGATTTCATCGTGACGAAGAACAACTCCGTCGGCGTTCCGGGCTTCTCCAGAAACTGGAAGTGTGGCGGTGCCACGAAGTAGTTCAACGTGTTCGGTTTAGCCGTGACGGTTTCTCCGGCCTTGAGTCGCGGCAGAATGAACACCAGATATTGCTTCACGGCCGGATCATCCCCGAACCCGGGGCCGGTGAGCTGAGCCGGGATCGCGCCGCCATCGGAAAGCTCGACCACGTTGAACGCAACAGGCTCTCCCGCGGGCATGGGAACCCGAACCACGACATTCGCCTCATCGGTCTTTCCCCCCGTAATGGTAATGGAGAATGGCCCCGCGAGTGCAACAGTGGGAAGCAACGCGAGCCAGCAAACTGCAGCGGAGAGTCGGCACATGAGAGGTTCTCGAATGGAGTGAGTGCGAGCCAGGCGGGTCACTTGGTGAAGACGAACTTCTTGGGATTCCCTGAGCCAAGAGCGCCGCCCGACGGCCGCCAGAGCACGGTCTGTTCGATCTGCTGCGCCAGCTCGAAATCCTTGTCGGTGATTCCGCCGGCGTCGTGGGTCTTCAGCTTGACCCACAGCTTGCCCCAGGTCACAGCGAGATCGGCGTGATGCCAGGCAGCTTCGCACAGGTAGCCCACGGCGTTTACCGCCATGAGTGTTTGGGGCCAGCCGTCCGTGTTGTACTTGCGCCGAATCCAACCGTCTTCGAGGTACCATTCCGCAAGCCCCAGTTCGGCGAGTTTCGCCTTCACTTCGTCGTCGGTATAGGTTTTCTGATCCATGACGCTGCGCCGTGCGTGAGGTGGGATTGTCCGCGGAGCATGACTCGCTACCGTGAGGCTAACGACCCGCACCGTTCGGGACAACCAATAACTTGCAACCGCAAAGCACCATGACACCGCGCGATCGACTGAAGGAACTGTTCCGGGAACGTGCCCTACAATTTGGCGAGTTCACCCTCGCCTCGGGGAAGAAGAGCAGTTACTACGTCAATTCAAAGAAAGTGCTCTTCCACGCCGAGGCCATCACACTCCTGGGCGAACTCCTCCACGATGCCACGAAGGATCTCGAGTTTCAGGCGATCGGTGGGCTGGAAGTGGGTGCCATCCCGATGGCGGCCACGGCGCTCACGGCGTTCCACCGGGCGGGTTTGCACCGCGAAGGCTTCTTCGTCCGCAAGCAGGCGAAGGAACATGGCAGTAAGGAACGGCTTGAAGGCCAGGTGAACAGCGGCGACAAGGTGGTGGTGATCGACGATGTGCTCACGACGGGTGGCAGTGTCCTTCAAGCGATCGCTGCAGTCGAAGCGGTGGGCGCAACGG
>JBGTAO010000543.1:0-5113 GCA_041749835.1 Gemmata sp.
CTAAGCGGGCTCGGCCGAGGCCATAGCGGGAGAGTTGGTAGAAAAGCGAGCGAAAACTACTCCGCGGTTCGTAGACAATCTTGGCAGTTGGCGTGAAGTAACACGTCAAACTCGCGGCGTGGACCCGTTCATTGAACTCGACATCTTCACAGGCATCAAAGGCTTCATCGAATAGCCCGACGCGATGCAGAACACGCCGACTATACGCAATCGCGGTACTCTGCGGTGGCACAAACCGTGGTTGGTCGGAATAGATGTCGGAATCGGGGTTATGCCCGAGGCGGCTGCTGCGTGCGAGCGAAACGGCACACTGGAACGGTACCGGATTCGGGAAATCGAGTGGTTGCGGGCGGCCCAGGCAATCGGCCCCACTGACATCGAACCCCGCCGACACGTTTTTGAGATAAAACCGGTCCGGCACGTGACAGTGGCCATCCACAATCACCACGACATCCTTGGTGGCATGGCGAATCGCCGTGTTGCGACCCGCCGAGGAATAGCGCCTGGGGTTGAAGACGAGCTTCAGGTTGCAGAACTCGGCCTGCAAGCGACGCACAATAGGAACAGTTTCGTCGGTCGATGCCCCATCGGCCACAAGCACTTCGTACTGGTCGCGGGGGAATTCTTGATTGAGCAACACACGCAACGTTTGCTCGATCGACCGCGCCTCATTCCGCACGGGCACAATGACAGATACCGAAGGCATGATGTTATCCGCGTTGCGGGCGATCTCGGTACAGCGACCACGGATTCGATTCGGACCCGGCCAAGCACACCGCGAATCACTGAGTCGGAATGCGTGGCTGGCGTTGGTACAGTTTCTTGAGCCCCAAGAGCTTCAGCCCTGTGGCCAACAAGATCTGGAGTTCCAGCCACGGCGTTCGATGGCGGATATAGAACAGATCGTAAACCAACTTGTTCTTGACACTGCGCAAGCAGGTGTCGGGTGGCAGGTGGATCTGTGCGAACCCGGTAATGCCCGGTTTCACGGCGTGGCGGCGATCATACCCGGGGACCGATTCGCGTAAGCGGGTAACGATCTCGGGTCGCTCGGGCCGGGGACCGATCAGACTCATCTCGCCGCGAAGCACATTGAAGAGTTGCGGCAACTCATCGAGATGAAGCCGACGCAGGACACTCCCGATCGGCGTGATGCGTGGGTCGCCAGGTGGGCTCCACTTCGGGCCGGTTTGCCGCTCGCAATCGTTGTACATGGTCCGGATCTTGTAGAGCACAAAGACGCGACCGTTGCGGCCCATGCGCGTCTGGGTGTAGATCGCTGGCCCATTGGATGTGGCCCGCACCAGCAGAATACAGACCAGCATCACCGGGAACGCTGCGATCAGTATCCCCAGCGCCAGCACGAAATCCACCAGCGATTTGACCGCGCCACCAGCCCCAGTTCGGGCAACAGCAGGAGGCGGGGGCGCAGGTGGAGTGCGGAGTCGAGTCACGGTTGGGGTTCGCAACACGGGTTTTGGGGTCACTAACCCGGGCAACCGGGAGGACTGTCGTGCCATCGTATGTCGATCCTCAGGGGCGATAACAAACTCGTGATGAGTGAATCCTGAACTTGCGGCCCAGGTGGAGCACTTCGGGCTCGGATGCAACCGCGCCACGATTCCCGATCAGGCACCAGCGACTCATCACACCACACTGCGAACAGGTCAACTCAATCCGATGCTACGGTGTCAACCGTTACCGCTGAATGCGGCAGAATATTGCAGCCACGTTGCCAAAATGAACGCCTTCGTGGGGCCATCATCCTGGGGCACTCTTTCCTCTTCCTCGCTCTCTGGAAGCGGCGTGGCAATGTAGAGCTTGTACAACTCGGGAACCGAGTTGAGTTGCTTGGCAAATTGCCAGCGTGGATTGTCGGGCGCAATCCAGGTGCCATCGGTACTCCAGGCCCAGCGGATACGAATCCGATCGACCTTACTTGCGGTCTTCTTCTCGAAGTCCGCACTGTAGTAATTCACGGTTTGACCCGATGGCAATTCGAGTGCTTCTTTGCGGGCCGCTCGCAAGGTCTTGTACCCACTGCCGACATAACAGACATCGGGCGTGTGCGTGGCCACTGAGCCAGGAATCCCGCTGATGATTGTGACCACTGCTGTGTGCCCATTGCGGAGCGACGAGTAACTCCGCGAGCTGGCGATACTCCGCTCGTTCGTGGGCATCTCCGTGGGGACATCTTTCGGCTGCCAATCTTCGAAGCGTACTTCCAATGCGTGAAGCCGCGCCGTGCGAGCCGGATCGGGCGCGAAGACCGCCCACCGCTGGGTCACGGCTCCATGAACGAGCGCGCCGCCCACGATGAGCACAATCGCCACCACACTCGCCACTGATTTCTGCATACGTCTCTCCCGCTGGAGGCGGCTTGGCATCCTCGTTACGAGCCCCGATCGACCGGTTAGCAGAGTGCTTCCCGCTCGGTCGCTCCGATGTAAACGATGCCCGAATGCGGAATTTCCATGGTGGCCACCCGCTCGGCTGCTCGCTTCAGCAACGGGGTTGTTGTCTCGCGATAGCAGGCACAAACCAGAACCACTTCGCAACGTCGGGCGACTTCCACAGCTTCGGCCGCGGTCAGTAATGCGTGGCCGTGAAGCACCACGCAGTCGTATGGTCCCTTCAACTTCTGCATCAGCGATTCGAGCCGTTCACCCGTGGCGGCCTTGCGGGCTTCGTCCGACCACTTGCCTGCAGGCAACAGATGCAGACCACTTGGCAAGTATTGAAGTGTCGAACGCAAGTCGGTCTCGCCGCGGAGCAACTCACACACTCCTGCCTGATTGGGTAACCCGGCAAGATCGTGCAACTGCGGATCGCGGAGATCGAAATCGACCACGAGTGTCTTGTATCCGCTCTGAGCGAGACTGCTGGCGAGGCCGAACGCAGTGAATGCTTTCCCTTCTTCACTCAGTGGACTGGTAACCGCAATCGTGCTCGCACCGCGGGCCAGCCACGACTGAGCCACATAGGTTCGCAGCTTGTCGATCGCTTCGTTGGCCGAGGCATATTTGGTCGGATCCTTGGCGTTCAATACCAGAGGTTGGCACGGAATCACGCCAACCACCGGCATCGGTGTCGCGGTTTTGACATCGCCAAGGCCACTGACCCGCTTGCTCGCGGTTTCGAAACCGATGACGCCCAGAGCCATGACGGCAAAACCCATCAGCGCGGCGAACACGGTTCCGATCACCTGCTTCTTTTTGTCCTTCTGAGTCGGGGCCGATGCGGTTTGCAGCACGCGCACCCGGGTGGGTGAGTTGAGTTCCATCTGCGTGAGGTAATACTGCTGAACTAACCGGCGGTAGATGCCATCGGTGCTATCGAGGTCGCTCTCTTCGGGCCGGTACGGTGCTGGTTCCTTGGCCGACGCCTGGAGTAAACCGCTTCCCTTCTCCGTGGGCAGCGGCAACTCGGTCAGTTGCTTCTCGGACTTGGCCAGCAGCACCTTCGAGGTTTCCAGTTGCTCCTGATACCTTTGGAGCGAGCGGATCAGGTCTTCCATCTCATTAGCAATCTTCTGTGCTTCCCCGATCCGGCGGCCACTTTCGATTATTTCCGCCTTCTCTTTGCGGAGCTTGTTGAGCTTCACGTCGTGCGCATCCACGGCGAGTTTGAGGTCCACGATGGCCGGCACGTTGGGGTTCCCCGAGGCTCGGGCGCGGAAGTCGTAATCCCGCTTGGCCTGCTTGTAGGTCAGGATTTGCACAATGATGTCCTGATCTTTCTCCACAGCATCCAATGTGCCTTGCGAGATCGGAGCGGTCTTCACGGCATCCATCTTTTGCTGCAACAACGCCAGACGCCGCTTCCCATCGTTGATGGTGACGGGCAATCGTTCCACTTCCGATTGCAGCGTTGCGACCTTGTTCACAAGGATGCGCGGGTCGATTCGGTGCACCAGATCGAGCGCCCCCGGTAACGCGACGGCGGGCACGGCACCACCCGCCGGGGCAAGCGGTGGCAACGGATTCGGAGCCATCGCATCGGGAATCCCGCCCGCGGTGACCATCTTCGGATCGCCGGGGTTTGGTCCCTTGGCGATCAACGGCTTCTCGGACTTGAGCAACAGGATCTTGCGCATCTCCAGTTGCGAGTCTTCCACCGTCTTCAGGAACTGCTGCTTCTCCTTCACGTCCTTCATCACCACTTCAGACATGAACGCCTTTTGCACGGCATCCACAATCTGTTTGGCGTCAGCGGGTTCGTGGCTTTTAAAGGTAATGCGAATCACTTCCGAGCCATCTTGCCAGATCACCACCAGTTCTTCGTCCAGATACTTGATCGGGTCTTTTTGAGCCTTGATGGTGGGAACATCCTTGATGTCACGCAGGGCCGCGTTCAGCACGAACTCGGATTTGATGAGCGCCGATGTGGTTTTGAGATACGTGACAAAGTCCGTGCGGACTTGATTGGGGTTGTTCTGGTTAGCCACTGTCGCCGGCACCGACGAAACCTGTAGCAGCGCGTACGATTCGAACTTGCTGGCCAGCAAGAGCCAGGCGACATACGCACCGGCAGCCCCGATGAGCGTGCCGCAGAACAGGATCATCAACCAGTGCAATCGCAAATAGGTGAGGAACCGGAGGCCGTTGCCCTCGTCGGACTTCGCGCCGGGTTTGCCCACGCCACCCGGCCGCGGCGGCAGAGGCCTCTGGTGCGCGGGGGCCGGGGTGACCGCTGGTGTAGCAAACGAAGGTCCGTGCATGTGCGTACCTGATTCCGTTCAGGTGATGGTGAGGCTCAAACCGCGCGGAGCGTTGCCCGTGGGCTTACCACTTCCGCAGGATCAATAACCAGTTTCTTCAGAACCCAGACTTCGAGCCCCAACAGGGCCAGACCTACAGGCATCATCAACCAACCATGCAGATCGTGGAGGAAATCGACCGTCTTGTGATCCGTAAACGCCACATAGCTCAGCCCGGTAGCCGTGATGCGAACCACGTTCGAGGCGATGGCAATCGGGATGATTCCCAGAACCACCATAAGCTTCTCGAAGCGGCTACCCGGGAGGAGCAATACCGCACCCATCGAGAACGCGGCAAAAGTGACCATCATTTTCAGCCCGCTACAGGCATCCACCACACCGAGCCGCACTTCA
>JBGTAO010000544.1:0-4577 GCA_041749835.1 Gemmata sp.
CCAGGACTGGGCGGACGCGGTGCGATTGAGCCCGTGGCTTTCTGTCGCTGTTTGAGCCTTCGCACCCAGGATGGGCTGACCGAGTACTTCTGGGCGACGGCTGGTGTCTTCAAACCGGCTTTACAATCAGCCCACACCCGCACACGCAAATCAATCGAGTATGCACGCATCGGAACCCCCAAAAAGGATTCCATCCGTACTACCACACCGACTCAACTCGCGCTACAGCTTTCTCGAAACTGCTCTAAAGCCACCGCTATGTGGGTTTGGGGTTATCCGCGATCAGCGGTGGCTAAAGCCACCGCTATCTACCGCAATGTGGGTGTGGGTTTAGCCGTGGCTTTAGCCACCGTGCTTGCGCAACGCAAACCGCGCTGACCAGGCTACACGCACACTTCGAGCAGTAGGAAGTGGTCCGGTTCGGTCTGATACAGCTTGGCGGCCCGGCGCAGGGTCTTGATGCGGTCTTCGTGCCAGGGGTTTTCGAGTTTTGGAATCGAATCCTGATACGGGAAATCCTTCAGCAGATCGTGCCGTAGGAGCATGGCCCGCACCTTCCGAATCCGCTCATCGCCCACCAGTTCGCACGTCAGGAAGAGAGCGTACTTCACCGTGGTAACGGGTTTGCCCGCATCCTGGCGGATGTGCCCTTCGACAAAGTGCTCGGCCACCGCATTGAGCACGAAGTTCAGCAGGAACCAGCGATCTTCCTTGGCGATCGGCATCATGGGCTGGTCGATCGTGGTCGCTCGTGCCGCGGCCCACACCTTTTCGATGGCCAGCTTGTTCAGGAAGATCTCGTCGAGCGAGCGTTCGAGCACGGTGCGGATCTTCAGGGAATCGTCGGTGAAGATGTTGAGGCTGACGATGATGCGGTCCAGGAACTCCTTCGCGTACCACTGGCGGCGTGCCTTGTATCGCCCCCACCAGCGGCCCACAAAGAAGGTGACCGTGGATGTGGTCACGGCCACGAGCACCGTGACGATGATTCGCTTGGTATAGTCGGCCTGCACTTCGCTGGCGTCGAGCCCGAAGAGGATCATGATGCCGCCCCGCGAAACCGGTTGGCAGCGAACTCGTGGGGAACGCATGTTCCGCGGCGCGTCGCTGCTAACCGGATTCTATGGCTCGCATCACTGACTGCCGAACACACCCACCGAGAAGTTTACCAACTGGCGGCGGTCGCCCGGTGCCTGGTTCAGCGGCACTGCGAAGTCGATCGCCAGCGGCAGCGGCCCTAATGCCGGCATGGCGACGCGGAAACCGGCACCGATTGCAACGCGATAGTTCTTGATCGAAACGTTCTGCTCCACCGTACCGTGATCCACGAAGGTCACGAAGTGGAGCTTGTCGTTGGTCAACAGCGGGATCTGGTACTCCACGGTGTTGAGCCAGGCGAAGGTACCACCCGTGAAGAGGTTGTCGGTTTCGGGGCCGACACCACGGAACGAGAAACCGCGGAAGCTGCGGATACCACCACCGTAGAAGCGTTCGTACACCGGGGCGTTGCCACCCGCGACCGACACTTGCGTGCGAAGTCCGAGTACGTGGCGACCGCTGCCATCCTCGCGGGCCAGGTACTTCGTCGAGAGAAACTTGGTGTATTCCACGGTGCCGATCGGCAGCGCGTAGTCGCCAAAGAGCTGTTCGAAGCCGACATCGAAGACACTTCCCTGCGTCGGGTACAGGTACGAATCGCGGGTGTCGCGGGTGATGCCCGGCCGCAATCCGAGCAGGAAGTGCCCGCCTGCGTCGCCGGCAATCGATTCCGGAGCGTAGGACGGCACATCGCTGATGTTGATGCCTTCCACCCGTGTCATCAACGAGGCTCGCCAGATCGGATCGATGCGGCGATCGAGGGTGAAGCGACCACCGACCCGCGACTCGTTGTACTCCGCGTAACCGCGCTGGAAGTAGTAACCCGACACGGTCAGGCCGAACGGCGTGTCCAGCAGATACGGCTCGCGCCAGGTGGCGGAATAGCGCTGGAACATCGTACCGGGCGAAGCTTCGATCCGGAATTCCTGGCCGCCACCACGGAAGGCGCGACCAGAGCGGAAATCGTCCCAACTGGTGGGTAGGCGGCAGATATCGAAGTTGCGTTCGTTGATGGTCACGTTGCCGCTGAGGCCGGCATCCGAGTTCACGCTACCACCGATCATGAACTGGCCGGTGCGTGTTTCTTTCACTCGCACCCGCACATCCTTGAACATGCTATCCAGTTCATTCGGTTGCACTTCGACGGAGGGCGGATCTTCGGCGTCGAAGATGCCCAACCGGGCCAACCGCATCCGGGCTTCCTCGACCTGCGGGTACTGGAGCACCTGCCCCGGTCGCAAATCGAGTTGGTTGAGAATCACGCGGTCTCGGGTAATGTCGTTGCCTTCGATGATGATCCGGCCCACGCGATCCGGGGTGCCGCGATCGTTCTGAATCTCGTAGTGAACCTGAACCATGTCGGGTTGGCCCGGCACGGCGTAGCGCTTCTCCTCCACCCCCACCGGGTAGCCGCGGGTGCCGTAATAGTGCCGCACTCGTGCCTTGTCCCCTTCGGCAACCCGGCGATCGTAAAGATCACCCGCTTTCAGTTCCGTCAGCGGTTCGAGTTGGTCTGTCCCGAACGAGTTCGCGCCGTCGATCTGTTTGCCCGCGACGTGATACTGTCGGCCCTCGATCACGTGGTAAACGATCTTCACATGCCCCAGGTCGCTGGGGACGGGGATCACCTCCGGGTCGACTTTCACGTCCAGGTAACCCAGCGATTCGTAGTACGCCACGACCTTCTGGCGGTCGATGTCCATGCTGATGGGGTTGAACTTGCCACCCAGGAACCCCGCGAACTCGCGCTTGGTCACCAGTTGGGTGCGCAACCGGCCCATGCTGATCTGATCGACGCCGCGGAAATCGACCCCGGCGACTTTGACCACGCTTCCTTCGACCACGTTGTAGATCACACGGGTATCCGTTGGCTTGTTGCCCTCGACCAGTTCCACGCTGGTGAAGTAGCGGCCTTCTTCCTGGTATTTGCGGATGATCGCCTGGCGGCCCAGTTCGTTGGCCAGCGGGTTCATCGGTTCGCCTTTGCGAACGCCGGAAAGGTTCAAGAGTTCCGTTTTGCCCAGGTGCTGGGCACCCGGATAGAGCACCTCTTGCACCACACTGGTCAACTCGGTGACGTAAACGAGAATGGTGACGCGGCCATCGGGGTCGTTCTTGGTGAGCACTTGAACGCCGCCAGGTACGAACCACTTGGTGCCATGTAACCGGCGGACATCTTCCTGAACCACCGCTTCTTCGTACGCCACGCCAGGCCGCGAGTACATGATGGAGCGGATCTGCTCGGATGTGCGGACGCGATTGCCGATCGGCACCACCGAGGAGATCATCTTCCCGTTGGGTGTATCGGCCGCATACGTCTGGACGGGCCACCCCAGTATGGCGGCAACTACCAGTGTGGCAGCGATAAGCCACGAACTGCGGCAGCTACGACGGCAAGCGGTCATCGAGCGTCCCCCGATCCCCAGAACAGTTACAGCGACATCACGGCGTGCGTGGCAGGGGCCATACGCTTGGTGCGATTTCGTGTCAAGATCGCCATTCGTTTTGCCGAGAAGCGCACCTGAGCGAAGTGTCTGCGCGGGCGAATCGCCGTTCACGCTGATGAAATGCAATCAAGGAGCGCGGGCATCACGCTCGCTCAAAGCCCCGTCGTCACTTTTTCCGTTCGCCTTTGTGTGCCAGATAAGCCGCGATGTTCTGGGCCAACCGCACAGTTCCGGCAGTCTTCAGGATGTAGCTGGTTCGCTCGATGGGGCCGTGGCAATAACGGGTGAAGCCGCAATCGAATACGACTCGCTGACCCGGCACCTTCGAGACCGCGACAACCGCTTGCCCGTTGCTCGACTTCAGGGCGACCTCGAGCTTTTCCGATTCCGCGACGTGGCTCACCGTGATTCCCTCGTAAACGAAGTTCACACCCGTGAGTAGGAGGTGATCGTCCACGATGAACTGCCCGTTGAACTTGCGGATGTCGGCCGGTGGCAGCCCGCGACCTTGAACCGAGGCGACCTTGTCGCCCAGGAAGTTCCCGCCGACACTCGCACCGAAGAGACGCTTGGCCAGTTGGTTCGCCTCCACCGTGAACGGTTCGTCGTCGGCCAGCACGCACAGTCCCTTGCCGGCTTTCACGAAATCGCCGATGGCAGCGTAAGCTTTCTCGTCGAGCGGGTGCATGGGGCCATACATCACGTCGAGCGTGGCCCGCACGATCAACTGGTACTCGGCGAGCGTGAAGCCCGAGGGAATCGCTGCGGGTGGCAGTTGCGTGACGGCGAATTCCAGTAAGTCCGGCGTGATACCCGGTGGGAGTTCCAGTCGCCCCGTGGAGAGAATCCAGAGTTGATCGCAATCCTTGAGCCAGCCCGGATTGAAGCGGCCGAACACGCGGTGTACTTCAAAGCCCTGTGCTTCCAGCCCTTTCCAGAGCGGACTGTTCGGAGCGAAGAAGACGCGGCCGGCATTCTCGAAGCCGGACCAGAACAAGAGCCGCTTGCCCGCGAACTCGCCATCACGACCCA
>JBGTAO010000545.1:0-8050 GCA_041749835.1 Gemmata sp.
ACGCGCCGGGTGAGGTGCTGTACCCCGAGGTGGAAATCCGCGGCATCATGGTGCCGCGACCGGGCATGAAGTACATGGATTACCCGATTCCGCTCGTGTTCTCGCAGGAGGACATGGAACGTGCGTTGAACGGGGCACTGATCACCAAAGTGATCTACATGGAGGATCCCGAGAAGGCGATTCCCACGGAATCGCGCGCGGATTTCCCGATTGAGATTCCCGAAGACACCGAGAAACTCGCCATCAAGGCTGCCAACGAGAACGGTCGGCTCATGGCGATCGTCCGGTTGGGTAATCGCAAGCCAAGAGTACAAGAACTTCAAACGGTCGGAATCGATGGCACGATCCTGTTGCCAGGTGAGCGTTACTTGCGTGCCCCGATTCTGCCGCCGACCATTCCGTTCTTCACCTGTCCGCTGTTCGATCCAATCCTGGGACCACGTGGACCCAAGGAAGAGTGCCTGGTCAATGGCGACGACAAGGAAGACCCGCTGGGGATTGGCCCGGGTGGCCGGTTGGGTGGCCTCAATCCCACCGATGTCGGCGTGGAGTACACCATCGGCGGCAAGCGGCGGGTCACGTCGTCGTGCATGATCTGTATCTGTGCGCCGAGGTATATCATTCGCCGCGTGGATCTTCTTCCCGTGGGGTACGACGCCCGACAAATGATCACCACGCATGTGGGGCTCACCGGGACATCGTTCTTCAAAGATCGCCGGGCACCCATGGCCGAGATTGCTCGCGACAAGGCGAACGAACTCGTTGGCCGCGAACGTCCCTCGATTTACGTGGGGCTCGTGGGTGTGTCGTTCATGATTGGCATGAGTAAGCCGGCAGTCATTGGCCAGGTCGATGGGTTGAAGGTCGTCGCTGTTGTGGTGGAACCGGAACAGCTTACGGCCTACCCGACTCTGTGCCCGCTGACCGTCACAAAGTTGGTTGATCCACCGGGGCCGCATCAGGCTGGCGATACCGTGATCATCACGATTCGCTATGCGAACACGGGTGCCAAGGCCGTGTCGGATCTCGTGGTTAACGATAGCCTCAGTGGGCGACTCGAGTACATTCCCGGAACGGCCCAGACGGATCGCCCGGGGAACTTCACGGCAGCCGAGAACGAAGTAGGTTCGGTTGTCGTGCGGTGGGAGCTACCAGGCACCCTGTTGCCAGGGCAAGCGGGCACGATCAAGTTCAAAGCCAAGGTGCGGTGAATCGCGCTGGTCGAGGCAAGGGAGTCTTGGCGAGCGGCGTTTGGGCGAGCGGGAGGCGTGAGCCTCCCGGTCCATAGCAGAAAGTGCGGTCGGGACGACCGCGGTCCCGGGGTGAATGGCGTTTGGGCGAGCGGGAGGCGTGAGCCTCCCGGTCATTAGCACAAGATAGTAGAACAGCGGTTGGGACGACCGCGGTCCCAGGGAGAATGGCGTTTGGGCGAGCGGGAGGCGTGGCCCTCTGGTTACTCAGCGTCGTCGAAATTGATCTGTCGTCACACTCGCGGCTACACCAGAGCAATGGGTTGCCGTTGCTTGGCCCACCCGGGCACCGCAGTAACCCATTTGTCCACCAACTGCCGGAGATTCGGAGCCGGCACGCCATTGCGATCGGTCGAGAAGTAGTAGCGTTCCAGTGCTTCGAGATCCTGATCCAGCGCGGCTTGCTGGGCCGGGGTCAGCGAGGGGTGCTCGCGAACCTCGCGGAGCAGGGCGGCTGTCACAAACGCGTCAAGCTGTTCGGGTACCACCGAGGCGACAGCGGATGTCCGCATTGGTCGCAGGAGGTACACGACCAACCCAAGCAAGCCAATTAGCGCCGGGATACTCAGCCCAACGGTCCATCGAAGCCACAGCGGCCAGCCTGTTTTCCCGTAGGTTTTTTCGAGTGCAACCTCTTCGCTCACACTAGCGAGGTCGGCGTCCACATAGCGCTGGTACAGTACTTCTTGCGTGGGCACCCGGACCGATGCGAACCGGAAAGTTTTGGGCAACTCGGTCTGCCCATCCTGGCCCTTGAGCGTCAGTAGCCACGTGTGTTCGGAAACCACGGCGTTGCCAGCGGCGTTCTCGTCAAACTTCTTGACCGCCAATCCCTGATCTTCGGTCTTCGAGATCTCGAAGCCGGTGGGCTGGTAATCGCCGGTCAGGGTCTTGAGATCGGGCACCAGACCGACACCCGTAGCCTTCACTTCCAGGAGGAGCACGCCCTTATCGGCTTGTCGTTCGTCCAGTGTTTGCGTCACGATCAGCTTATCCACAGGGCGAGGATCGCCGGTGGAGCTGCGGGCATCGATCGGCACCGCGGGCGATTCCACGGGCATCACGACGTAGCCCGAGGTGTCGAGGAAATCGAGGTCGAGCCGCAACGGTGGGATCTTGTCCACCTGTGGGCCACGCGGCTTCAGCAGAATGTAGGCGTACGGCGTGTAGCGCCAGCCGAATTCGGCATCGGCACGCGACGTGACCTTTTCGTCCTGGAACGCAACCGAGACGACATCGAAGTGCTCTTTGAGAGCCGCTCGTGCCGCTGCCTCGAAGCGATCGCGGTAATCGGCAGTGGGTCGCCCGTAGTTGTAGGAGTAGCTCATGCTGTTCTGGTTCTGGAGATAGCGGCTAAAGCCACCCGATTCGCGTTCGATATCCCGGGTGTGGCGTAGATTCACGAACAGCCCGAAGGGTTCTCCGTGTCCCACGCGGGTCGATCCGTCCACGAGGGCATCGAGCTTGATTTCGGTCACCAGGTCCTTGTAGTAATCGAAGACTTTCTTCGCCTCGATGGCTTGCTTGTGATCGCCGACGACCTCGAAGCCCGCCTTCAAGTAGTTGAACTTCACATGCGGCTTCGCCCCGCTCATTTTGATGAAGAGGTTGTTGGCGAACTTGCCCAGGTGCTTCTCGGCGAGGTCGCCGGGCAACGCCAGGATGGCCGCCTTGATGCGTGGTGGCTGGGTCCAGTCGGGTTGCTTCTCCTCGGTGATCATGCTGAGATCGACGGCACCGAGTGCGGCGGCGAACCATTGCTCGTACACGGAGGTGGTCTGTTCTGAGTCGGGAAGCGTGAGTACGGCCTTGGCGTATTCCTCGGCAGCTTTCTGATACAGCTCGAAAGCACTGGTTCGATTCTTGGAGAAGTCGGACGATTTGTTCAGTTCCTGGCGGTAGTTCACCTCGTCGTGCACCAACCCTGCGGCGGCCGCGAGCAAAGCCCAATTGTTGGGGAACTTCTTGAGCCCATCGGCCACCACATCGCGAGCGAGTGTGTAGCCGCGAAGAACCTCCACCTCGATATCTTTCTTCTTGCGGTTAGTCTTTTGCTGCTGTTGCACGGCCGGCTCCTTCCAGAGCCCGGCGAGGTTCGTGCGCATCTGATCGGCGAGCCCGGCCAAGGTCTTGGGCTTCAACCCGCCCAATGGCCCAAACACGGCTTCGATCGCTTCGGTGCGGTAGACCTCGGCTGAGCTGTGGCAAGCGGTGAAGGCTTTCACCATCATCTCGTCGTCCAGATCGCCCGCGCCGCCCGGTAACGCCTTGATCTTCGTGACCCATTCCGAGAGTTCCGCCAGGTTGCGCTCTTGCTTGGAGCGTGTCAGCGGGATGCTTTCGGCGCGTTGCTCGAAGCCGAAGAAGAACCAGGAATACCGGTTCTCGTTGCGGCGCGCGTTCGGATCGTGGTTCCGGACCCAGACGCGCAAGAACTCATTCACCAACTCCTTCGCTTCCAACGGTTGGGAGGTCGCTAGTTGCTGGATGAGCGGGAAGGCCTTGTCTTCCTCGTTCGATTTGAGGTGCAGTCGGGCCACGGCTCCGGCGAGCTTGGGCCGCAGTGAATCGTCCACGCTGGCAACCCATGCCGCGTTCGGAGCAACTTTGATGACTTCAGACACGAGCACGGGGCGTGGCATATCGGGGCGTTGTTGCATCATCATGCGGGACATGCCATCGTCTTCGTCGCCGGCGAAGAAGATGTTGCCGTACATGTCGCGGCGCAGTCTTGGCCCACCGCCTGCCGACTGATCGAAGCGCTGCGAGAACTCGGCTTCCCGCAGCCAGCCTGCGGCCAGCAGTGTCAGGGTCGGTTGCCATTCTTTGGCGCGTTCCGGGGCGGCCTTCAAGAGTGCTTCAATGGCGGTCTGCATCAGTTTCAATGCGTTGAGGCGCTCGTCCGTCAACATCGGCTTGGTGGAAAGCCCGCGGGAAACAAGTGTGCCGATGGTGGCCAGAATCTCCATGCCACGCTCAGGGTTTTTGGTGAAGCTCGCGTCGAGCCATGCCTGACCGAGCGCGTCCCGGAGTCGAGGTGCCAGTTCGACGGCTCGCAACAAGCCTTCTTGCTTCTCTTCGGGCTCACCACCCGGCACCGCCAGGATCGCCTGTGCGGCGGCCCAGGCTTTTTCCAGGTTGCCCGATTCCGACTCCTTCGCATGGAGGGCGAGGAAGTAGCGGGATAGCAGGTTCAGCGCTTCCAGGTCGACCTCCTTTTGGGCCTGCTCGGGCGTGGGGAGGAAGTCACCGGCGAAGGCCGACAGTCCGGAATTGGTGAGTAAGCGTGCCACCTGACGGCGTGTGAGAACCGATTGTCCTTCGGGCTTGGCCACTTCCGCTTTCAGCTGAGCCACCACCACTTCAGCCAATGTACCGCTTGTCACGATTTCCCTGAGAACAGCGGCGAGCGAACTGAGGTGTTCCTTCTCTAACCCGCGCGGTGCCTGCGACACCACGGGAGGAACACCGGCCAGTGCTGCCCGAATGGCGAAGAGCATGCGGTTCGTGCCGTTGGGAGCCGCCGCCGCCAGCCCTAGCAGGTCATCGGCGTTAAAGCTGTGCTTCTCGGCATACTGGATCGCTCCGGGCACCTGCATCATCATGGGGCTGTAGCCGTCCATCGGCATCCCTTGGCCACCGGGCATACCGGGCCGTTGTTGCAGGCTGCGGAGCAACTGCTGGTACGCCACACGGGCTTCTTCATCGGGTAGCGTGGCCAGGTAACTCTTCACGTCGGCCCATTTGCTCAGTGTGACGTTCTTCTGGAATGCGGCCATCTCGTCATCGAGCGCGGCCACCTTGGGATCTTTGGTCGGCCCCGTCTTCTTCTCCGGGCTCTTGGGTGCCCAGGCCTTCAAAATCGTTGACGGGCGACGATCGAAGCTGAGTTGCTTCAGTCGCAGCATCCGCGGCGATTCCACGGGTTGCACCTCGACCGGCGTCGCACCGTCGGGCAACACCACACCGGGTGGAAGCCCTCCAGGTGGAACTGCGATCGCTCCTTGTGGACTTCCGACAACTTTGATTGCGGCTCGTGGGGCCGGTGCGCTGGTGGTTTGCGCGAATGCCGTGACGCCTAGCGCCAGGGTGAAGGCAATCAAGGGAAGAAGGAGCTTCCTCATAGATGCAAGTCCGTGCGGTGGTCGGGAAGGAGAACCAGAGGGTGACGAAACGTGGCCACGGTTCGCGACACGGTCCAGGTGTCCGCGTTTCAAAGGCGGACGCCTAGGCGAAGCGTAGCGAACCGTGGCCTAACTGCTCGTAGCCAGGAATCAGTGGCCCGTATCGTTGATGGGTGGTGCCCCACCAGCGCTCCGGACATCGTTGCTCTTCGGGGGAGTCTTGCCTTTACAAGGTTTGCGACCGGACCGGCCGCTGTTACAGCCTTCTCACTGCGAGGGCAGGGGCAAGCCCTGCAACTCGGCCAGTTCCATGCGGGCCAGGCGAACCGAGGACTCGAGGTCTTCCCGATGGCGTCGCGCGCCGGCGGTATCGCCACGCTGTTCGGCTTGCGCCACCAACAGCTTGTACGTTTGCCGGGCCGATTCGACTTCGGGTTCCCAGGCGTCGCGGCTTTGGCCTTCGAGGCGCATCAGCCAGGTCATGTAGTACTGGCTATTGGCGAGCGTTGCGCGGGCTTCGGCCAGCATCGCGGTATCCGCTGCCGGATCGGCGGCAAGCTCATCCACCAGTGTGGTCAGATCGGCGTGAGCCTCGGGGAGTTGCTTACCCAGTAACTGGGCCTTGGCGCGTTCGATGCGAATCTGGCGTGCCTCGGTCTTCCGCCCTTCCGGGAGAGATTTCAGTGCGTTGTTGTACTGGTCCACGGCCAGAGCGTAGTCGCCACTCTTGGCGTGAAGTTCCGCAGCTTGGAGGTTCTTGGC
Source organism: Gemmata sp. (assembly GCA_041749835.1). GTDB lineage: Bacteria > Planctomycetota > Planctomycetia > Gemmatales > Gemmataceae > Gemmata. Next base: position 6,137 of record JBGTAO010000545.1, read on the forward strand.
GACCACATCAAGCTTCTGGAGCTCCACACCCGGACCGAAGTAGTGGGCCACGGCTGCGGCTACGCCGAGCAGGAGCCAACCCGTCAGAAGTAGTATTCGTAGCACCATCTACTGTGTCTCCAGGTTCCAGGACGAAGGAGCGGAGTTTATGACGATTCAAGAGTACCCGACTTCCCACCGTTTCGGAAGATCGCTCATTCAACGTTGTGACAATATTCCCTGATCGGCACGAACTCGCCGCCCTGGGTTCCAGCCGGTTCCGATCAATTGCAGGAATGCCGGGAGCAGAGCCAGCACCGACGCCCCAGTTGCCACTGCCAGCAATGCGTACTCGCGTGGCCCCCACTGATCCTCTTCTTTGGTGCGAGCCTTGTCGTCGATTCGGGAGACGAGTTCCGTGGTCATGTGCTTCTCGTTCCCATCGTGATAGCTTCCTTGGAGCCTGGTCGCCACCTGTCGCAGGGTCGAAGCATCTTGCCGCGTGGTGTGGCCACCCAGGGATTTGCCAACCGTGGGGTTCCCCACACCGACCATCACCACGTTGTTGCCGATCGAAGCAGGCATCTTGGGCATCCCCGTCGCGGGAACTGTGTCGCCATCTGTTACGACCATAAGAATCGCGCTGTTCGGATTCCAGGGCTTGGCAATCCGGGCGGCCTGTTCAAGCCCCGCAAAGAGGTTTGTTTCTCCGGGCTTGAAGGCGTGCCGCATGGGCAACTCCGTGAGAATGTTCCGGATCACCTCGCGGTCGGTTGTATCGAGCACCACAGGCTTGGCATCGCTGGCAACCGCGATCACGGTAGTCTTGTAGCGCTCGGCTTGTACGCGCTCGAAGAACGATTGAATCAGGTCCGCGGCCCGTTCGGCCCGTTTCTGCTTCCCACTGGGGCCAGCGTCCTCCACCTCCATACTGCGCGACACATCGAGCACCAGGACCAAGTGACGATACTCGCTCTCCTTGATTTCACCCGCCTTGTGAGATTTCGGTGCCAGGACCGTGAGCACGGTGAGGCCCCAGGCGAGGGCCGCGACGGCGAGTGTTCGCAGGATTGGCGTCAGGATGGCCAGCGGGAACCGCGCGCGTTTGGGGCCAAAGGCCAACGGGGCGGCCCGGAGCACCCGCGCGAAGTGGAGCAACTCCGCAGCGACCACCAACACCAGCACCACACCAGCGACAATAAATCCCGTGATGATCGGTGTGACCCCGACCAACTCCGGTGCCGGCAGCTTCGGAATCGGAATCACCACGGGGTGTACCTCAAACCGAATAGTGAAAGGATTCCCAGGGCGAGCAATGCGAGGCCCGCCAGGGTGAACGGTTCGTAGTAATCGACGGTCTCCACGAAGGTGGGCGTGATCCGCGCTTGCTTCATGGTATCGATCTTCTTGAACACGGCTTCGAGCACGGCCGGATCATCGGCACGGAACGACTCGCCGCCGGTCGCCTTACAAATGTTGATGATTTCGGGTTGGGGTTCGAAATTGGCCGCGATCACGCAGTACAGCGTGATATTCGCTTCCTTCAGTTGCCGCGTGATATCGGCTTCGCTCTCCATGAGGTCGTAGCTAATCCCGTCCGAGATCAGCAGGATCATGCGGTCGCCTTCCTCGCGCTGGGCCAGTTCCTTGCGACAGCCATTGATCGCTTTGGCGATGGAGGTGCCACCAAAAGCGGGCGGAGCCATTTCGGGCCGCATGAACGGAAAGGAACAGCGGATTGCGGAGGGGTCGCTGGTCAGCGGGCACCAGTGCAGAAACGCATCGCCGAAGAAGGTGAGCCCGAAGGCGTCGCCTTTGCGGAAATCGAGGAACTTGTCGATCGCCTGAGTCGCGCCGTCGTAACGTGTTCCTTCGCCGTATTGCGCTGTCATGCTGCCCGAGATATCGAGGCAAAACTGAATGTTGGTGAGCAAG
>JBGTAO010000546.1:0-8757 GCA_041749835.1 Gemmata sp.
GGCGATCCGCGTGGGGGCAAACCCGAGTGCTCCCGAGTAGGCGATGGCCAACTCGGTGCGCTTCCGCACATCGGTGTTTGCACCCAGGAAGAGTTGGTCGCGGGCTTCGTTCAGGATACGATTCCCATACTCTTCATCACCAGCGGTGAACCAGCCAATCGCAAGACCCATCCGTGTCGTATTCGTCAACGCAGGGTGCCCGACCAGGGTTTGCCCCGGATCGAGGAGGTGCATCAGTGATTCCGCTTCGTAGCGCATGTGGAATCGGCGGAGCACCCGGAACACCGGCGTCGCGGCTCGGTGGAGTGCCCCTCGGAACACCTCGCCACCACGCAGCAGATGATTCACGACCGAATCCAGCCCCGTAACTTCTCCCGGATGCCCGTGTGTGCCCACCACGGTAAACGCGGCTTCGAGCATGCGGGCCTGGTACCGCTCCAGCACCTCGGTGCGTTCCGTGTCGGTCCAGCGCCCGGTGGCAATCCACGCTTCGCACCATTCCAATGCCATCGGGAGCAGATCGAGCAAGCGATTCAGGAGCGGGGTATCCAGCCAGGGGGCCACCTCAAGGAGCGTCAACACCACGCGCGGTACCAGATCTGTGGTTGGGTTCGCCCAGCACACATCGAGTAACTCGGCAGCCTCGGCACGGAGTGTTCCCGAAGTCGGGCGTTCGGTCAGGACAAACAGTCGCTCCCCGAGGCGATCCTGCCCCCAGAACTGCTTGAGTTCGCGCCCCCGAAATGCTCGAATGCGGTCGCATGGTTCGAGAATCCGGGAATGTTCCCGAAGCCGGTCGATGGAATAACGGGAGAATTCGCTGAGCGACTCCAGGCGGGCTTGCAATTCGGTTGGCAGTCCCGGCTTCACGGGCCGGCCTTCTTGAGCTTCCCAGACGCGGTGTACGAAGAGATCGCCCAAGACGGCAACGGCTGCCGGATCAACCCCTGGGCCACTCGTTCGGGTGATGGCGTTCCGCGCCCGGGTCGACCATTCTTTGGCACGGGTCCGCTCACCCAGACACGCCACACCCCAAGCCATCATGAAGAGTGCGCACCCCGCAGTCGATTCAACCTCGGCATCGATTCCTGCCCAACGAAAGCGCCCAGTGCTGTTATGACGTCGGATCCAGGCCAACGCCGGTTCGCGGATTGCAACCAACCATTCGCGTGCGGTTTGAAATTGCTCGGCGGTCGCTGTGCCATGAAAGCGCAGAAACGAAGGCTCGTCCAGATCCAGACCTGGGCCGCGAATCTCCAGGCGGTTCAGTATGCGATCGCGCCAGTGAGCCAGCCCGAGTACGTCGCCATCACAGAGTCGTGTAATGGCCAGGCGTGCGAGCCACGCCGCTCGGATCGGGAGTTCCTCGAAGTTCGCATCGAGTGTTGCCATGACCCGAGGAAGCAACGCCAGGAATTCCGGTGCGGCTGTTACAGAAAAGCCAGTGTGTGCGGTGTAGGCGGCCAGCAATCGGGCCATGTGGGGCTTGCCGGATTCATCGAGCCAGCGCTCCGGAGCCGGTTGGCCATTCCAGTTCGCCGCCCGGCATTCCAGGTTGAGCCATTGCTGGCAGAGTTCCACCGTGGGGTTGGCCGATTCCCATACGGCGTTTATCCAACAAACCGCGGCGTCTGCAGAATTCCCGGTCGTACCGTACGCAGTGGCCAGGTCGGTCCAGCGTGCCGCCCGCTCTTCGGGGTCCAGCCGGGGCAGGTCCCGAAACAGGTTGGCTTCTAGTTCCCGTTTCCGAGTCGCACGATCCTGGCCATGTAATAACGCATCTCGAGAAACCAGGTTCCGTTCGACACGATCCCGCGGAGCAACGGATTCCTCAACCGGTATGTCCCCTGGTGACTCGGCCAATCGCGGGGTGCTGCGCAGGCGAAGCGAAAGCTCTTGGAGCACGCGCCGGAGCCATCCCAAGGAAGATGCGGCGGGTGTCGCAATTGCCACGACCTCTGTCGGCTCTGGCAGGGGCTTTTCGATCGGTTCCACCGCAAGCAGCGGCTCTTGCCCCAGTGCGATTCGTGTCAGCGGAAAGGGACTTTGGCGCGCCACTGTGGACAACGGATTGATTTCCGGTGCCGCGTACTGAATCAGATCTGGCAACCGCTTGAAGGCTCCCCGCAGGCAATGGTGTACCCGCACGCCTCCGGTTGGCTCTGGTGTGAGCCAAGTGATCTGCACGGCGTCGAGCTTGAGTACGCGAGCCAGTTCGCGCGGGCGGATGCGGGGCCGGAGCCGGTAACCGTTCGGAAGATACAGGTGTGTTGTCGTGGTATCTGCGGCATAACCAGGACCGATTGCCGGCCAGGTCGCGCCAGGGGTTTTGTCATTCCGGGAAAGCACAAGAAGCGTCTCGTGGTCATCACGACCAAGCATGGCAACCTGGAGCTTCCGCAATACACGCTCATTCACAGAGGAGCAATAGGCCCAAAACCGTTCGATCTCTTCGCCCTCGAATACCCAAAGGCTCTCCCGGCTCTCCGTTAACCCCGGGACGAGCGAGATGTTGACATCCAGTCGAAACGTTGGTGCAGTTCGAGAACTGATTGACGATCGAGAGCGCAGTGGAAACTCATCGGAGGTCGGAACGGGCAGGGCGAACGGACACACCACGACAGGTCGTGAGCGACGCACCAGTAAGAACGCATCGGCCGGAATCGCCAGTAAGTGCGGCGCGGGATGCAACCAGCCCCACTGCACCCAGGCGTTTGGTGCTTGCTTCTGGAACACCTCCCGAACAAGTTCCCGTTCAATCATCTGTTGGAGCGTCCCCGCTGGAAGCTCTTCGAGTTGGATACAGCCAGTCGGTTGCTGATCAATCTCCGCCAGTTGGATACCGAGTAGCCCGGTGAACCGCTTCTTGAGCCAGTTGACCAGCCGGGCGACACGTTTTGCTTCAACGGTGAGAAGTAGCGAATTCCCTTCGGGACCGGCACCCGGCCGCAGTGGCAGCAACTCGGCCCAACAATTCACGCGGTGGAGTTGGAGTGAGGTTTCACTTTGAACTTGAACCCCGAGTCGAGCCAGATGGACGAGTGAATCGCGGGGTGGGAGCTGGGGCAACTGAAGATACAGGTAACCGTGCGAGTCTGTTCCGGCGAGTGCGGGGCCGCGTGTGAGCGGAGCGGGAACAAGCTCGCTGAGGAGGCAGAGCCGCAGCGCACTCACGTTCGGGAAGAAGAGCACGGGCATAATGGGAGTGTAGTGCGCGGATACCGAGAGCGCAGCCACGTCACCTAAAATCGCAATTGCGATGCAGTAGGGCGCTCAACAGACCCTGGCTCCATCAATTTCGCCGATTAGAGGCCACTGCGTTCCAGGTGTCGCCGCATATCGGCGTGGATGCGCCTGCGAACCAGGTATTCGTCGTCATCCAACCAGCGACGGCCTGTTGCGCCGAGCGCGAACTCATCGCTGACGATCGCGCGAATCACATCTTCCACCAAATTCAAATGGAATCGAGAATAGTACAGGGAAGTGGTCCAGGTGTTGGCGATCTTCTTGTCGTCCATCAGGCGGAACAACTCGCTGATGCGGGCCAATCCGCTTTCGGAAGGGCCTTGCGCGACTGCCGTCACGTAAGTCCGTGCCAGCTCAGGGTAGTCCTTGGCACTGAGTTTGATGGCGTTCGGATTCAAGAGTTCATTGCGAGCTTCGTCCAGAATAGGCGCAGCCTGTTCATACCAGCCGAAGGTTAACCAGCCCGCTGCCAGGTTCAATAAGGTTTGCAGCACCGCACCCCATTGATCGGGTTTGTTAGCGTACTTCTTGCGAAACTCGGCAATCGAGGCACCCCGCAAGACTTCGTCGCGCAACCGGGTCATAAACCGATCAATCTCGTCGCGCATCCCGAGCTTCTTGAGACTGCGCAGACACTGCCCAGAAACCACGTTGATGAGCTTGTAGCGAGCTTCCTCTGGCTTATTGTGGATTAATTCCGCGAACTCATCAACGAGTTGCTTGACCAGATCGGTCCGGTCAAAGTGGCCCGCCATGAACAGTGCCCGGTCGAGCAACTCGCCCTGCTTGTGGGGCTGTTCGGGTGGTTCCGTTGTACCGGGGTTTGGGTTAATCGCGAGCACTGCCGGAACCTGTTGAATCAACTCCACCGTGAACTGTTCCCCCACGCGCGACGAGAGGGGCAATGCCTCGTGCAGCACCAGAAACTGCACCTCGCGCGACGATTTCCCCTGTACCCCATCCCGTTGCAGCTTGCGAATCCGGTCCGCGAGTTTGGCGGGTTCCCGAATGCTGTGGAGATCCGCGAGTTCTTTCTTGAGCGCATCCTGGCCACGGGTCCAATAACTGTAGGGGTCGAGCCGATCCTGAGGTTCCAACAGACGTGATTGCTCGCGCATCCGCGCAATCACGTAATCGGCACGCAAGAACGGATTGTTCGCTGGGCCGGTTCGCCCCTTGTTCGTGATCTCTTCCAAGTTGGCGATCAACTCAGCGGAGAGTTGTCCCCCTTGCGATTTCCCGCTGAGCACCTGCTCAATGCGATAGTGGAAGGCCTTGAACAAGAAGTTCGAGGTGACCGAGGCCACGACCGCTTCGAACTGCTTTTGATCTTGTCCGGTCGCCGGGACCGGTATCTCCATCACCTTGCGGGCATCTTCCACCAGTTTTCGGGCCTGAGAGGTCTCGCCCAACTTGGCCAGTGCAAACGCAAACATGAGATCGACGTAGGGGAGATTCACCGGCACGCCCGCAGTCCATTTCCGGATCGTGGCGTGCAGATCGAGCGCCCGGTCGCGGACTAACCGTAACCGTTCGGAATCTTTGATTCCTGCGAATCGGAGGAAGCTGGGCAAGTCACGTTCGGCCTGGAGCCCTTGCTCCAAGAGTCGCTGCAGCAGACGGTCGCGGACGCGAGCCAGGCCGAGCACGTCGGCACCATTCAATTGCGACAATCGATAAGCCGCAAGCCAGACCGCACGAACGGGCAACACACCCTCATGTTTCTCGAGATAGGCCTGCACGGCAGGGAGGCGCGATGTCAACCATGCGGGGATGGTTGGCAGACCGGATAACACGAGAAAACTGGCAACGGTCGCCCGGGTGTCTTCAAGTGTAGGAAGCGTGTTCGCCAACTGGCGGTCGAGGTCCTCCGCTTTCGGCGTGCTCTTGGTGCCTGGATGCTCGGTGCGAAACCACCCGGCGAGCCACTCGTGCGGGGGTTGCTCCGAATCCCACATGGCGTTGAGCCAGCAAATCGCGGACTCCGATTTGAGCCCTTCCCCGGCATTCGATTCCGCGAGTTCCGGCCAGAGTGTTTGCCGCTCCGGTGCATCAAGTGGACCCTGGAATTCCAAGAACTGTTTTTCGAGCGACTCGCGACGCAGTTTCCACTCGCTGGGTGGTCGGACCAGTTCCGGCGTGGGCAAGTAATCCGTGGAGTCGGATCCTTTCGCTGCTGCGGATTTCGATTTGGAGGAGCCTTTGCCGGGCGGCTTGCTGGGGCTAGCGGTGCGAATCGACTCCACATCGTTGCGGTTCCCGAGCGGACTGTCGCCACGATCGGGTTTTGTTTTTGGGCCCCCGCTGTCTTTGCAAACAAAGCTCTCGAAATCGAAGCGTGTCGCTTCGATCCACGCGGCCAGCGGTTCCTGTTCCGACTCGATCACGTACTCCACCCAGTCTTCGAGCGAACGGAAGGCACCATCCGGGACGCACTCCGGAGTGAACTTGCCATCGCCCTCCGGATACAACCAGACAACCTGCTCCGGGTCATCCGCCAGGAGCTTACGGACGGCATCACGGCGCAAGGTCGGGTGCAGGCGTTTGCCAACCGGCAAGAACAGGTTCGGCAACTTCCAGAACGATTTGAACGCCACGGCGTTTTCGAGTGGAAGCACAGGCGGCGACAGCTTGGACGGGCGCGTGCGGAGAATCACAGAGCGATTCCCCTTGGGATCGCTCGCCACGGCAAACATGAGCCGTTGAGTGAGTCGCTCATCGGAATCACGTACCAGCGTGTCGAGTTGCTGGATGGCTTGATCGCGGAGAACCCACATCTCGGGTGTGTCTGCGGCGTTGCCATTGGTCAGACGGAGCGGCACGGTCATCCGTTTGGGAGCACGAGACTCGGACCACGTGATGGGTGAATGTGGCAGCTTGAACTGCAGAATGTCGTACACATCCTGAAAAGCCGATTCCTCCAGGTAGATCCAGTCACGGGGATGATGAACGAGCAGCAACTGCTTTTCTGGTGCTCGCAGTTGCGTGGCCAGGGGATGATCGTACCCCAGCTCGACCCAGACGCGAGGTGCCCGTTCTCGATAGGCACGTACCGCCCCTTGGGTGCTCGAAGATGACGGATCAAGAGCCCGCAATAAGGTGTAGTACGGTGGCCCAATAACCCGCAACAGTACCCGACGGGTATCGGATTCTCCGGGATAGGCCAGCCACCGGAAGCTCTGGCGGTCGTTCCCCAGGCGAAGCATTTCGCTCACGAGCGTGGCGAGATCGTCCGGGTTGGACAGCTCAAAGAGAATCGGGGCCTGGTTCGAAATTGTGGGTGTGGCCGATTCGCGGAGTAAGGGCAAGATCTGAGGCCAGCAACTCACCTCGGATGGCTGATCGTGAGCATGGCGTTTCGATCCCTTAACGCCGATGCGGTCGAGGTTCTTCGTGACGGTCTTGGTGAGTGAAGCGGTCGGTTCCAGAAAGATCTTCCCGTGATCATCGAATGTGACCGCGGCCGGTGCGAGCGTGATCTCGAGTGGGACGATGCTACTCGTGAGGGCGAGTTGAAGCGTCTCGAGATTCGGAAACAGCAGAATCATATTGGTAAAAACGGGTGGTGTGTGGGCCGGGTCGCAAGAGTGGTTCTCGGAATGGGTGTGGTGTTTGTCACCACCAGCCTTGGCTCGGGCAGCGGGCTGATCATTCCGATGTGCACCCATTCGATTCGATACGAACCAGTTTACAAATTCACGCGGAGTATTGGCCGGGCCCGCGCTCCGCGATTGATCAGTGCGGCACGGCGTTAACCCTTGGCACCCGACTTTTGCTTCTGGGGCTCGTTCGGTGTGCTGACCGGCTCGCTGGTCTGCTTTTCCGGTTCCCGTTCGATGATCACTTCGCCCATTTCTTCCGGTTTCAAACCCGTGAGCTTTTCGACCAGGCTTCGGTGCATTTGCTCGTGTTCGTGCGGCAGGGCATCCGGCTCCGAATCGAGTTTGATGATGATATTCTGCTTACCCGTATTGGGGTCGCGGCGGAGCATAATGATCATTTCGGCCATGGTTAGCTATCTCCGTTGGCGGTGTCTTTGGCTTTCTTGCTTGGTTTCTTTTCCGCCGGGTGCGGGGTGATTGTGGAGTCGCTGTTCTTATGCTCCAATTTGACTTCCGGTCCCGCGGCCCCCACATCCTTCGGATAGCGGGTTCGCAGGTCATCGATGATTTGCTTGACGCGTTCGCCTTCGATTGTCTTCTTGTCCAACAATTCATCACGAATGGCGATCAGGTCGGCTTTGTGCTTGCTCAAGATGGCGGCCGCCTTGGCCTGGCACTCCACGATAATCGTGTTCACCTGGCGATCGATCGCTTCGGCCATGGAACCGGAGAGCACGGCACGCTTGCCGTCGTGATCGCGGAAGGTTCGCAGCGGGGCCGCGATGCTGCTCATCCCGCAGCCTTCGACGAACAACTCGGCCAACTCGCTGGCACGCGAAAGATCAGATTTCGGATCGCCAAACGCACTCGCACCGGTGGAGACATCACCGATCAGGAGCCGTTCCGACTCGATTCCACCATACAGTACGGTCAGGATATCGAGGAGCTCGTTGCGGCTGTAACCGATCTTACGCTTATCGTGTTTGAACTGCGTGAAGAACGGTGCCCATGGCATATCGCTCTGGATAGTCACTTTCTCGGGCGGTGCATGGTGTGGACAGAAGATCGCACAGAGGAAGTGACCCGCCTCGTGCGTCGCCACCATCTGTGAGTCCTTTTCGTTCAGTTCGACCTTCTCATCGAACTCGGTGAGGCCACGCTCGATCAGCTTGGGTGTCGTTTCGTCGGAGATGTTCTCCCGCATCCGCAGCCGGGCCACCGAGCGACACAACGCGTTCAGGTGGTCACCGCTGTAAGCTGTGCCGGTTGGGGTCATATAGTTTTCACCGGTCCGACGAACGGCATACTCCAGTGCCTCCGGGGAGAACTTCAACCGCATCTTCTTGTCGTAGATCTTGAAGATCTCGCGGCGGTCGTGCTCGTCCGGGTACGGAATATGGAGGTGGAACTCGAAGCGGCCCGGCCGCAGTAACGCCGGGTCAAGCGATTCCACGAAGTTGGTGGTTCCCACCACGAAGACGAGTTCGTCCTTGTGGAAGCCATCCATCTCGGTCAACAACTGGTTGACCATGGAGTGCTCCACGCCGCTACCCGTGTAGGTGCCGCGGGCGGTGGCGAAAGAATCGATTTCATCGAACACAATAATCGAAGGTGCCGATTGCCGTGCCTTGTGGAAGATCTGACGGAGGTTCTCTTCGGATTCGCCGACCCACTTCGATTTGAGTTCCGGTCCCGAGACAATCGTGATGGCCGCACCGATGCTCGCAGCGATGGCCTTCGCGAAATACGTCTTCCCGGTTCCTGGCGGCCCCCAGAAGATCATGCCGCGAGGGATAAGTTCTTCGAGCCGCGTGACTTCTTCGGGATCGGTTGCCTTGTCGCGCTTTTGCAGTGTGTCGAGGATCTCGGCGCGGAGTTTCGACTTCACCTTCTTGTAGCCACCGATGTC
>JBGTAO010000547.1:0-5840 GCA_041749835.1 Gemmata sp.
ATTAGCCGTGGAACAGAGATGGGGAAGCGAGTCGAGCCGCTGATGAAGCAGGGCTTACTCGTCCCCGATACCGAAGTCAACGATGTGGTGGCCGAGCTGTTTCGCAGCAAGAATCGCCCGGATCGCTTTGTCATGGATGGCTATCCGCGCACCTATTCCCAGGCCATCGCGTTCGATGCACTGCTCACGCAAGAGTACCTGACACTCGATGCGGTCGTGAATCTGACGATCCCCGACGATGAAGTCGTTCGTCGGATCAGTGGCCGACGCTGTTGCTCGAATCCCACCTGTGGCATCTGCTTTCACGTTGAGGCACGGCCGCCCAAGGTAGCCGGGAAGTGCGATAAGTGCGGAAGCCCATTGCTGCTCCGCGACGACGACAAAGAAACCACAGTGCGCCGACGGCTCCGCGAATTCCACAAGAACACCGATGCCCTGATCGATCACTACCGCATCCGTGGCTTACTCCGCGAGGTTTCAGCAACCGATCCGGTCGAAACGATTTACACGAACATCGTGACGGCGCTAGCCCACAAGGCATAGCTCGGACAAGCACGAGACTACCATCACCGACAGGGGCGTTCGTCATCCGTTCGCCAAGCCTATGTTGCGGGCCAATAACAATCGACCACCGGAACTGAAATCGGCCCGCGAACTGGGCCTGATGCGCGAAGCGGGGATACTCGTCGCCCGCGCGCTGAAGATCTGCCGCGATCTGGCCAAACCCGGCATCAAGACAATCGAGATAGATCAGTCCGTTGAGGCGTTTTACGCGACACATGGAGCCGTGCCGTTGTTCAAGGGTTACCCCGGGAAGACACCGTTCCCCGCAGTGACCTGTCTGAGCATCAATGAGCAGGTTGTGCACGGAATCCCGGGACAGCGCGCGCTCAAGGAAGGCGACGTGTTGAAGGTCGATACCGCGTGCCGGCTCAATGGCTGGTGTGCCGATCGCGCCATCTCGATTCCGATTGGGCCGGTTTCTGCCGAGAAGGCGCGGCTGATCAAAGTGGGTGAAGAGACTCTGCAAATCGCCATCGAGTTGCTCCCGAAACGGAAGTGGTGGAGCGAGGTGGCCAGTGCCATGCAGCGGCATGTCGAACAGGCCGGCTTCAGTGTCGTGACGGCCTACGTCGGGCATGGCATCGGCCGGACAATGCACGAGAATCCGCAGGTGCCCAATTACGTCGATCGCGAAACGCGCAAATCGGACTTCCGACTGGAACCCGGGCTGACGCTGGCCGTCGAGCCCATGGTGAACATGCGCCGGGCCGAGGTCGATACTCTGAGCGATCACTGGACCGTGGTAACCCGCGATCGAATGCCCAGCGTGCACGTGGAACATACTCTGGCGCTGACCGCGCAAGGCGTGGTCGTCATCACGGCGGACGAAGGAGCCTTCGACACCGAAGATGCACGGAGTATTGCACCGGCACCCGCGAACTCGCCACCCGAGACGAACTCGTAAGCGGGGCACTCACTGGCTGTCGTGACCGCTGAAATGGGCGGTGCGGGTCTTGTCGATTTTCTGGCCCCTGCTATCCTGAAAGTTTACCTGTATACCAGGAACGTATTGAACAGGTGGATCATGAAGGTTCGGGCCAGCATTCGGCGGATCTGCGAGAAGTGTAAATTGATCAAGCGCAAGGGTGTTGTGCGGGTCATTTGCGAAGATCCGCGGCACAAGCAACGTCAAGGTTAATACGGCGAAGGCGTGTGGTTTCGGCCTCCGCCCGCTTCCGAATCATCGAGTAGTGAGCGACCCTGTTGGTCGCGCAGCCAGGTAACGACACTATGCCGCGTATTCAAGGCGTTGATATTCCGCCCGATAAGCCGACTCACATTTCCCTGCGCTACATCCGCGGGTTGGGGCCGACCACGTCCCTGGAAGTGTGCGAACGGCTCAATATCGATCCACAACGGCGAGCCAAGGAGCTTTCCGATGGCGAGGTCGCGGCGATCGCGGCACTTCTGGGCGGCGATCAGTTCCTGGTCGAAGGCCCGCTGCGTCGCCAGGAAGGCTCGAACATTGCCCGGTTGAAAGAAATCAAGTGCTACCGTGGTGAACGGCATCGCAAGAACTTGCCGTGCCGCGGTCAGCGCAGTAAGACCAACGCTCGTACCCGGAAGGGCCCTCGCAAGACGGTCGCGGGCAAGAAGGGCGTGAAGGATCTCCGCTAATTCGGGCTCCGGCGTGCGAGCAGGTGGCCATTCGCCACCCCCACGCCTCCCGTGAGTGTTTTCCAACGTTCATTCCGTGCTTCAGGCACACTGAAACTTACACTCGCCACCCATACCATGGCCAAGAGCAAGAAGAAGAAAGCCCGACGCAACGTCAGCCGGGGCGTCGCCCATGTGCAATCGACGTTCAACAACACCATCGTGACCATCACGGACACGAACGGTGACACGTTGTGCCACTCCTCCGGTGGAGCGGTCGGGTTCAAGGGCAGCCGCAAAAGCACACCATTCGCCGCGCAACGTGCTGCGGAAGAGTGTGCGGCCAAGGCTTCCAAGTTTGGTCTCAAAGAGATCGAAGTGCGCGTGAAGGGGCCTGGCGCAGGCCGGGAATCTGCTGTGACCGCGTTGCAGGCTGCCGGGCTCAACGTCAAGGCGATTGAAGACGTGACTCCGCTGCCGCACAATGGCTGCCGCCCGCCCAAGAAGCGGCGTGTTTGATCCTGGCAGGTCTTGGATCCAGGGGTCAGGACTCCGGGCGGGCTCAACGCTCCGGGCTCCTGACCTCAACGTTGTTGTGGCCCTCCCCGTTCCGACTCTGGGGTTCGCCGGGGAAACCACCACCACGGGTTCCGACCCTTGCCCTTGCGGCCAACGGATAATCCGTTCGCCAACTTGACCCCTGACTTCAAGTTCCTCACACCCATGGCTCGTAATACCGATCCAGTCTGCAAAATGTGCCGACGGGAACAGATGAAACTGTTCCTCAAAGGCGAGCGGTGCTTCAGTCCGAAGTGTCCGATCGATCGCGAAGCGCTGCCGCCCGGCATGCACGGTGCCCGCCGCGGCAAGCAGTCCGAATACGGGCTGCGTCTGCGTGAAAAGCAAAAGCTCAAGCGCTTCTACGGTGTCCTCGAAGCGCAGTTCCGCCGCTACTATGGCCTGGCCACACGAGCCGTCGGGAACACCGGGGAGCAACTCCTCTCGATTCTCGAACGGCGACTCGATAATGTCGTGCATCGCCTCGGCTTCGGTCCGGGTCGCACCGCCGCCCGCCAACTCGTCGCCCACGGGCACGTGATGGTGAATGGTCGCAAGTGCGATATCCCCAGCATGCTCCTGAAGCCCGGCGACATCGTGAAGGTCAAGACACGCGATCGCAGCCTCAAGATGGCCCGCGAAACGCTCCAGAAGAACATCGTCCGCATCCCGGACTTCCTGGAACTGACCGGTGGCCAGGAGGAACCCGAAGGGCGCATGACCCGCCTGCCGAACCGACAGGATGTGGACGAACGGATCACCGACATTCGCGAGCAGTTGATCATCGAAATTGCGACACGCTAAAACTGCTACCGAATCGCCTGCCGTGCTGCGGTGGGCGATTCCCCAACCGGATGCGACCACCGGTTTTCGCTTCACTGTCTTCCGTCTGGTTCGTCTCGCTTTACGGGTCGCGTGAAGTGGGGCGGTAAGCCGACGGCTCGGAGGGTTCCCCATGCGAGTACGTTGGCGCGGGTTGGAGTTGCCAAGTCGGGTTCACGCCGACCGAGCCACACTGACCGACACTTACGGCAAGTTCTTTGTCGAGCCGTTCGAACGCGGCTTCGGCATGACGATTGGCAATAGTATTCGCCGCATTCTGCTTTCCAGCCTCGAAGGCAGCGCCATCACACGAGTCAAGATTCAGGGCGTGCAGCACGAGATTTCGACGATTACCGGTGTGGTCGAAGATGTCACGGACATCATCTTGAACATCAAGAGCTTGGTGGTCAAGAACGTCGCCGACCAGTCCAAAGTCATTCGGATTCAGACTCACAGTGGTGGGGGCGAAGGGAAAGCGCAGTTGGTGCGCGGTGTGGATGTTCAGCACGATGAGACGATCCAGATCGTCAACCCGGAACACCACATTGCCACCCTCACGAGCGATGTCACCTTCGCGATGGAAATGACCGTCGAGAATGGTCGCGGTTATCGCACTGCCGACGAAAACGCTGGCAAGGATCGCGAGATCGGCGTGATTCCCGTGGATAGCAGCTTCTCGCCTGTGGTGCGGGTGAAGTACGACATCGAAGAGACGCGAGTCGGTCAGAAGACCAACTACGACCGGCTCGTGATGGAGATCTGGACCAACGGCACGATCAGCCCGCAGATGGCCCTGGTCGAGGCTGCCAAGATCCTCCGCAAACACCTGAACCCGTTCGTGCAGTACACCGAACCGGGGCCGGAAGTCGGGCTGGAAGAGCCCATCGAGATTGGCGGCGGCTCCGCGAAAGAGGCTGTGGATCTCGATCTGGAGCGGAAGTTGAACATGAGCCTGGCCGAGTTGGAACTCTCGGTGCGGGCCACCAACTGTTTGGAAACCGAAGGAATCACGACCGTTCGCGAGTTGATTCTACGCTCGCCCGACGAGTTGCTCGAAGTCCGAAACTTCGGAGAGACGACGCTCCGCGAGGTGGAAGCCAAGCTCAAGGAGCGTGGCCTTGCCCTCGGAATGCGATTGCCGACCCGCCGCTAACGCGGCAACAGGATTCCAGGGGGCCACGCCGGAGTGTTCGTAAAGAACTTCGGCTTCGCCCCCGACGCCCGCGCGACCCTTGGCACGGCGCGCGGTTCTTGTCGGATACCTGCAACCTCACTCTTCAACCCTGAGAGAAGCCATGCGTCACAGAAAACGCGGTCGTCACCTGAACCGCACCCCGGATCACCGCCGAAGCCTTTTCCGCAACCTGTCGCGCGCGCTCATCACACATGAGAAAATCGTGACGACGACACCCAAGGCGAAGGAACTGCGCCCCTTCATCGAAAAGCTGATCACGCTGGCCAAGAAGGCCAACGCCGTGATCGTTGCCGCCGCAGGCAAGGGCGAAGTCGAAGAGAAGAAAGCGCAGATTCATGCCTTGCACTATCGCCGGATGGCGATGGCACTGCTTGGCCCCACCCACGGCACGGGCATCTGGGACAAGAAAGACCAGACCACCGGCGACACGGTTCTCAAGAAGCTCTTCCGCGAGATTGGACCACGCTACGCCGATCGCCCGGGTGGCTACACGCGCGTGATCAAGCAACACTACCGCCGGCTCGGCGACGCGGGCGAAACCGCCGTCATCGAACTGCTCAAGGCTGGCGAAAAGAAGATCCGCATGACCGAGAAGAAGGCGGCTCCGGCACTGGCTCCGGTGGCTCCGGCAGAAGTGGCTCCGGCAGAAGTGGCCCCGGAAACGCCGGCCACGTGATTCAGCGGCGCGCCCCCAGGTTCGTGACCATAGCCCCGGGTAAACCCGGGGCTATGTGTTTGATTCTTAGCCCCGGGTTTACCCGGGGCTATGTAAGACATTGTAATTAGCCCCGGGTTTACCCGGTGCTTTGTAGTTAGGGTTTACCCGGGGCTACAATAGCGGCATGACCGACGAAGACGCACTTCTGGCAGCCATCGCGGCCCACCCCGACGAGGATACCCCACGCCTCGCCTATGCCGATTGGCTCGACGAACAGGGCCACACCCTGCGAGCCGAGTTCATCCGCACGCAAATCGAGATTGCGCACAAGCAGGCCACACTGCCGCGGGTGCTGCTCAACCGGTACGTCGATCTGTTCAAGCGAAACCAGGATTTGATCAGCCATCACCGGATCGCATTGCTCGGCCCTGCCGCGGTCATGGAAGC
>JBGTAO010000548.1:0-4753 GCA_041749835.1 Gemmata sp.
CACGCTCATCCTGCGGCCGGATCTGATCATTCTGGGTGGCGATTACTCACTCAAAGATCCCAAGTACATCGCGCCGTGCTTCGAGGTGCTCACCGCGCTCAAGGCACCACTCGGCGTATACGGGGTGCTGGGCAATCACGATTACTGGCATGGCGTGAACGAGACGCGGACGGCCATGCGAGCCGCAGGGATTACGGAACTCACCAACGGTGGCGAGTGGATTCGCCGGGGCTCGGCTCGTTTTCGCCTCGCCGGCATCGACGACCTGTGGACCGGCAACGTGGACCTGCCGGCCGCCCTCGGTAACACCACACGGAACGATGCTTGCTTGCTCGTCAGCCACAATCCGGACTTCGCCGAGACGATGCGCGATGAGCGCGTTGGGCTGATCCTGAGCGGCCACACGCATGGCGGGCAAGTGGTCTTCCCAACCGGTGCGCCGTTTGTGCCAAGCCGCTACGGGCAGAAGTATCTGCGGGGGCTCGTGCATGCGCCGCAAGCCCCGGTCTATGTGTCGCGCGGTCTGGGCACCAGCGGCGTGCCCATTCGCCTGGGCAGCCGCCCCGAGATCAACCTCATCACGTTGCGCTCGGCGTGAAATTGCTATGCGGTCCAGATTTGCCCGGTGCCGGGATGAACCATCCGAATGGTGGGGCGTTGTGGCCCGTCGACCAACTGGAACCCCAGCGGAATCACGGTGCTCGCCAGCAACTGCGCATTCGCCAGGTCCGAGCGGCCACGTGAAACCAAGTGCCCCGTCTGAAGCTGATACAACTCTAGTGCCCAGGGATCGCGATCCAGAATCAGCAACTCTCGCGTGTTCACCCGCTCATAGAACTCCCGCTTCAAGCGTGGCTCTTCGCCAGGGCTGGCGACTTCAACCGCCAGGTCGGGGCCACCCACCCAGTGAGTGCCCGCGTTCTTGGCGGGGTTCGCGACCAGGTAAACGACAAGATCCGGGATTCGGTGATTGATGAGCCAGTCGTCGGCGCGATCACTGACGTTGGCCCCGGGAAGCACCTGATCGGCCTGCTCCCAGTTCACAACAGCCGCGATCGCCTGAGCCAGACGCATCACCAAGAATTGGTGCTCATTGTTCGCCAGCGGTGCCACGACCCGCACTCCCTCCCACACCTCATCGCGGTTGTCTGGGTGCAAGCGATCACGCTCCGCGCAGAAGTCGTGCTCCAGGTGCGGATCGAGTATCAGTACCGCCATCGCGCGGCCCTCGTGCCACTCCGGGGGCCGGTGCCCCCAGGAAAAGCCGGAGTTACTTCTTCAGTGGTTGGTTCAAGCTGGCCAGGAACTCGACCACGTCGCGCAGTTCGCGGCGGGACATCTTCGTATGCAGATCGGCCGGCATGGCGCTGGGACCAGTGCGGCGGGAATCGACCTCGGCCAGGGGAACCACGATCTCCTTGTTCTCCGGCGTGATCAGGCGAATCTCTTTCTTGTCTTCGCTCTTGATGATGCCGGACACCGTGCGTTCGTCGGTCAGTACGAGGATCACGGTCTCGAAGCCCTTGGCGATCTTGGCGCTGGGTTGCACAATCGCTTCGAGCATGTAGCGGCGATCGCGTTCCGGCTCGGCAGCGAGCCCGTTCAATTGCGGGCCAACTTCGCCACCCTGGCCATCGAGCTTGTGGCAACGCTGGCAGTAGACGGCGGAGTTGTTCAGGAAGATGTTGCGGCCGCGCTCGGCATCGCCACCCATGAGCGATTCGAGATACGGCACCAGTTGGTCGGTCGCGCTGGCCTGGTGGGCCGCCCGGTACTTCTCCACCTTTTGCTTTAGCGATCCCGAACCCTTCGCGCCGCGGGCTCGCACTTCGGCGGCATCAAGCACATCGAGAATAATCTCACCGGGAACCTGACCCGCGATAGCGGCATCGACCCATTCATTGAGCAACTTGTCGGCGGCTTCGGATGAACCGAGATTGGCCAGGATCGCAAACGCTCCCTGCTTTTCCTCTAGCGAGGTCTTGGCATTCTTCAGCAGTGCCGGGAGTTCCTTGAGAATCGGTGCCGAATCGAACCGCGCTTGAACAGCACGACCAGCCGCCCGCAAGCGGGGCAAGTCCGTACTCAGTGCGTAAGTGGCCAAATCTTTGCGTGCCGGGTCTTTCAAGGCTACCAGTGCATAAAGCGCCTCGACCCGCAGCGATGCCGGTTGCGTGGTGTCTTTCACGAGTGCCACCATTGCCGGGCCGAACTCCTTGATGCCCAGCTTGGAGACGGCTTGCGTGGCTTCACGACGAAGCACGTCGGTGCCCGTGAACAAGCTCGGGCCAACCGCTTTCAGAGCACTCGCGGCGATGCTGGCTTCCCGTTGGGGCAGATCCATCGTGATGCCCGTGACCGGGTCTTTGCGATCGGGCTTGGCCCAGTCGCTGAGTAACTTGAGTGCGAAGGCCCGTGTGTAATCGGGCTCACCAACTCGACCCGCGAACTTGGCTAGCCGCGTGGCTCCTTCGGCTGTCCCGAGCCAGTAGTTGGCCGCCAAAGCGCGGAACGCGATCGCATCCGATAGCGCGGGCTGATCGGCCAGCATGGCCAGGATCGGCATGGCCAGCATCATGCGCTCGTCGTAGATCGCCCGGGCCGCTTCCGCCACGATGCGCGGTTCCGGGTCGGTGAGGAATTCCATGAGCTTGTCGCTGCCGAGTTTGCGGAGCGCCAGGAGCACCCCCAACCGCACCGCAGGCAAGTCGTACTTGGTTTTCGCCTGCATCAAAGCGTTCCACAGATCGGCCGGCTTCAGTGCGGCTGCGGCAAGCCCGATCACTGCGGCGTGGCGCAAATACGGGTCGCGATCGTTGTTGATCTTGAGCAGTTCGAACAACGGGGTGAAGTAGGCTTGCAGTCCGGGTGCGGGGCCGATTTTCCCATAGGCCACGGCGGCAGCAGCCTGCACTTGGGCGTCCGGGTCTTCCAGGATCAGCTTGCGGAGCGGATCGCGGGCCTGGGTTCGGAGCCCTTCGAGCCCCAGTTGCGTGCCCCGCCTCACATGCTCGCCGAGTAGATTGGCCGCGGTCCGCCGCACCTCGGGGTTCTGGTCTTTCAGCAGTTCCACCATCGTCTTGTGCGACGTGTGCGTGAGCGATTCGCTCCAGCGCATTCCCAGTGCCCACATCGCATGTAAGCGGGCCAGCAGATTGGGCGACGTTTTCGCAATCGTCGCCAGCAGCGCGAACTCGGGGCTTTCCTTGCCACCAGTGCTCTTCGCTCGGCTCGCCAGTTCAAACTGTGCTTCCTGGCGTACCTGTTGATGCGGGAACTCGAACAGCTTCACCAATTCGTCGTTGGTCTTCTTGGCGAAGCCCTCGGCAATCAACTGTTGTGCCTCGGCCACGGCGGGGTTCTTCATGGCTTCCGGATCGGTGACGCGGAAGATACGCCCCTTGCCGGGTTTATCCCAGCCGGTGGTCCAGTCGCTCCAGTAGAACGCACCATCCGGGCCGAACTCGACATCGGTTGGCAGCATGTTACGGATGAACTTCTGCGGTTCGCCCGACACCTGGAAGCCTGCACCTTTCGGCTTCACGGCCAATGTCCAGATTGCGCTTCCACCGCCGGGGCTACCTGTGAAGTCGGCGCAGAAGAAGTGATCCTTGTATTTGTCGTTGAGCCCGATGCCGGGGTAGTGGGTGATGCCTGCTGGCCCGTTGCCGAAGTTGAGCAACGGCGGCACGATGTACGCGGCCTGTCCGTCCCACTGCGGCAGCCAGAGCTTTTCGGTGTTCCACGGTCCGCGATTCCCCTGGGGCACCGCCGGCGTGTGGTAGCCAGTGCCATACTGGTAGCCGCATCGCCAGCCGCTATCGCCGCCGGGCACCACATGCACCCAGCGCGCCTGATCGCCCGAATCGGAGTTGTTATCCCAGGTGAAGAGGTTGCCGTGATCGTCGAAGGCGAGTTCCTGCGGGTTGCGCAAGCCGATGTGAATGATCTCCAAGTTGCTGCCATCCAGATCGCAGCGCAAGACCGCTCCGCTATCGGGATTGAAGAGCTTCTTGCCTTCCTTCGTGGTGAGGTTGAGCCCGCGGTCGCCCACCGAGAAGTAAAGCTTCCCATCTGGGCCGAGCCGCAGACCGTGAAGATCGTGACCGATGAACTGGATGTGGATGCCGAAGCCCGTGGTCAGCGACTTCTTCACATCGGACTTGTTATCGCCGGTCGTATCCCGGAGCAGATACAGATCCGGGATGCACGCGAAGTAGACATCGCCGTTGCGGGCGAGCACGCCGGCCGCAATGCCATCCTCGTAGCGATTGAACCCTTCGGCGAAGATGCTGGATTGATCGACCTTGCCCGAGCCCGTGCTATCCCACAGCAAGCGGAGCCGCTCGCTATTCTCCGGGTACTGGCTGTACTTGTGTTTCTTGTACAGCGCCACGCGATCGGCCACGGTGCGGGCGGCAAGGTCGTCGTCGAGCCAGGGCTTCCCACGGGTATCGGGCACACCCTGCGTGTGGCGGAAGGTCTCGGCAACGTAGGCACGGCCCTTCTCATCGAAGGTGAAGGCCACCGGGTTCGCCAGGTGCGGTTCCGCGGCCCACACCTCGACCTTGAGCCCTTTGTCGGTCAGGGTCACCCCGGCGGCGGCATCATTGGGGTTGTTACCTTTGTTCTTCCCCTTCTGCCCGGCATAGGCCGGGTGTTCCAGTGGTGAGTGTGCGAGACCAACCGCCACCGCAGCAGCGAGAGCGAGTGCGAGCAACAAACGAGCCATCGGGAGAAGCTCCGAGGAGGG
>JBGTAO010000549.1:0-2286 GCA_041749835.1 Gemmata sp.
AGCGCGATCCGGCAGAGCACTCGCAACTCGGCAGGTGCGGTCGCGTGGGTGAACGGATTTCGTTGGCGTGCTACAGTTGGGTCCGGAGTCTGATCCTCCACAAGCTCTCCGGTTGGAGAACGGCGAGCCGCCGGACCTGGAGGTGGACCGATCAGCATGATAGCAACTCGTCGTAGATCTGCTTTAAGCGGTTCATTCGCGTTGCGAAACTATACTTCGTTTCTACCGTTCGGCGTCCCATCGTACGGAAACGATCGCGCAAAGAGGAATCGGTGAGCAATGTCCCGAGTGCAGCCGTCAGCGTTTGCGGATCACCGGGTTCGACCAGTAACCCATTCTGCCCATGTTGAACCAACCTGGGAACCCCATTGACGCGAGTGGCGACCACAGGCACTTCTAGCGCCATCGCCTCCAGAACCACGTTGGGCAACCCTTCGCGATGGCTACTGAGGCAAAAGATATCCATCGCCTCGAAGTAGCGCCGAACATCGGCTTGCCAGCCAACCAGGTGAATGCGGTCGGCAATGCCAAGCTTGCGGGCCAGGCTCACCAGATTCGCCCGCTCGCCACCCTCCCCCACAATGACCAACGTGATATCCTGGCCACCAGCAATCAGCGTGTGACACGCACCGATCAGCAGATCGAATCCCTTCTCGGGTGCCAGCCGACCGACGGCTCCGATGACGAGCCCCGGGTTCGTGAACCCAAGCTGGGCTTGAGCCTCGGCAACCCTGTGCCGCCGTGAATAGTCTTCCCCATCGATACCGTTCTCCAGCAGGACGCAGTTTCGCGCGGGTACGCCGCTGGCCAGGCACTTCTCCAACAAATCGTCGGAAACACAGAACACGCGCTCATAGCGAGGCAGGCAAAGTTGATCGAGCTTGTAGTAGAGCGGCGTGCGGCGGGTGTGGTGAACCCAACCGTGGACGGTGGTGACGAGTCGCATGGGTTTGAAACGCTTGAGCAATAGCCCAAGCGCATTGGTCTTGTAATCGTGGCCATGCCAGATGCTCACATTTTCGCGTTTACATACCGCAATCAACTCCCGGACGACTCGCCAGTCCCACGGCCCACGATCGGCGATGGCCACCAGTGGGGCACCATAATGGTTCGCCTGGGCCCGCAGTACCTCGAATCCCTGATCTCCGGGTGGATGCAGGTAAGCACAGAGCATTCGGTAGCCGTGTGGTTCGAGGAAGCGCGGCGAGTTGAGAATGGTCTTGTCTGGCCCACCCCCGGAGCCGGTCACCACCCGTGCATCGAGCACCACGCGTAGACCCGGGCGCGCGGCCTCCTGTTCGTTCACAGATTGATCGATCATCTGAAGTTTGGCGCGTTCCACGGTAATCGGTTGCATCGGATGAAGGCTGCCATGACCAGGGTTTAGTGTTCGTTCCCCGTGCGTTGGAAGATCTTGTGTAAGAGCGGTTCGAGGCAATGATCCCAGTGGTGGTGCTCTTCGACAAACCTTCGGCCTGCGTTGCCGAGTTCCTGGCACCGCTGCGGTGTGGTGAAGAGCTCGCTCAGTTGTGCGACCCACTCGTCTTCCGTGTTTGCTACAAGTGCGTGTGTCCCCACGGTCACCGCGATTCCTGCGAGGGCAGCGGGTGATGCCACAACGGGGCGAGCCAGTGCCATCGCTTCCAACACCTTGTTTTGAACTCCTCGCGCGAGCCGCAGCGGGGCAACCACAGCCGTGACTCCTTGCACATATGGGCGAACATCGGGTACGGAGCCGGTCACCTCGACCCCAGGCATTTGAGCCAACGCCTGCACCGCCGGCGTAGGTTTGCGGCCAACTATTCGAAAGACCGCATCGAGGAACCGCTCGCGCAAACGCGGCCACACCTGCTGCGCGAACCAGAGAGCCCCATCGACATTCGGGCGGTAATCCATTGCACCCACAAATGCACAACTGTTGGTTTCCGGTGTGCCACCCGGTTGAAAGTATTCGAGATCCACTCCATTGGTTGCAACGGTCGCCGCTCCACGTCCTGCGAATGAATCGTAGAGAGTAGCTTCGGCTTGACTGACCAGCGACACGGCTCGCGCCCAGTGCGGTAGGGTGAGTTCGAGCTTGCGGACGCGGTGCCCCTCCAGGCGGTAGAGCCAGCTACGCGGTGGGCGACTGGTCTGAGCGAAGTCGAACCACTTCTGACTATCCACATCGACAAGATCAACCACGGCTGCGGTTCGCTCCAGGCCATCACGTCGCAAGTATGGCACGAGGCTGGATGCGGACACGACCGCAGAGAGAAAGCGTGTTTCGGTGGTCCACTGCTGAAT
>JBGTAO010000550.1:0-6573 GCA_041749835.1 Gemmata sp.
GAAGTGAGGTCGCACATCGAGAAATGCCGTCAGAATCGGAAGGAGGGATTACCGAATTCGCCGTGCAAAACTCATCGCGGCTTCGGATGGGAATTCGGCAGAAGGGGCACCGAAAGTACGACAGGAGTGTGGGAAAGGACAGATAACCGGCACCTGCTGACCACAAACAGCAACGGCACCGGCTACATCATCCGGCTTCGCAGTGGGCCGCCCGCCGTGAAACGGTGAGCTGAAGGGATACTCGGCTCAACCGTAACCCTTGGCAGCACCTTCGATACAATATTGCTAACCCAAGCGAAACTTCCCTGAGTACTGCTCCTGCAGAGCTCTGGGAAGTTGCTTGCTTCACGACACGCTCACGAGGTTCGAAATGCGCGTATGGCCCGGTAAACCGTTTCCACGTGGGGCCATCTGGGATGGAGCAGGCGTGAATTTCGCGTTGTTCTCGGAACACGCCACACAAGTCGATCTATGCCTGTTCGATACAGTAGAGAGTCCGCAAGAATCCGCACGCATTCCGCTGCCCGAGAAGACGGACATGATCTGGCATGGATCGTTCCCCGATGTGCGGCCCGGGCAACTCTATGGCTACCGGGTCCATGGGCCATTTATCCCGGAAGAGGGCCAACGCTTCAATGCGAACAAGGTGCTGTTCGACCCGTATGCCAAGGCCGTCGGTCGCCATCTCCGCTGGGGTGATGAGTTGTTCGGCTACCCCATTGGCAATCCGGCCGCGGACCTTGCGTTCGACAAACGCGATAGCGCAGCTCACGCGCCACTTGGTGTGGTGATCGACCCGGCGTTCACCTGGGGCAGCGATTCCCATCCCAAGACGCCGTGGCATCGCACACTGATCTACGAACTCCATGTTAAAGGCTTCTCGAAGCTCAATCCCTTGGTGCCCGAACACCTGCGAGGAAAATACTCCGCACTCGCGACGGCCCCGGTAATTGACTATTTGACGGATCTCGGAGTGACGGCCGTCGAGTTACTGCCCGTGCATTACCACGTGAGTGACCGAATGTTGGTCGATCGCGGGCTCACGAACTATTGGGGTTACAACACGCTCGGCTTCTTCGCGCCCGATCCCCGCTATTCATCTGAAAAACACCCGGAAGACGTGGTGCGCGAATTCAAGTCCATGGTGCGGACACTGCATACCGCGGGGATCGAGGTCATTCTGGATGTGGTGTACAACCACACCGCGGAAGGCAACCATCTGGGGCCGACGTTGAGTTTGCGCGGTATCGATAACCTGTCGTACTACCGCACGGTCGAGGGCACCCCGCGATATTACATGGACTACACCGGTTGTGGGAACACCCTCAACGGGGCGCACCCGCGTGTGCTGCACCTCCTGATGGATAGCCTGCGTTACTGGGTGACCGAAAAGCACATCGATGGCTTTCGGTTTGATCTGGCGAGCGCACTCGCCGCAGAGTTCTACGCCGTGGGGAAACTTGAAAGCTTCTTCGACGTCATCCTTCAAGACCCAGTTCTGTCGCAAGTGAAAATGATCGCCGAGCCGTGGCACGTGGGGGCAGGGGGGTATCAGGTTGGGAACTTCCCCCCCGGTTGGACCGAGTGGAATGGGAAGTATCGCGATTGCGTTCGCAAGTTCTGGAAGGGCGACGGCGGCACGCTCAATGAGATGACGACGCGACTCACGGGGTCGAGCGATCTCTATGCACACAATGGTCGCCAACCGCATGCCAGTATCAATTTCGTCACCTGCCACGATGGTTTTACGCTTCGGGATCTTGTGAGTTACAACGAGAAGCACAACGAAGCCAATGGTGAAGATAATCGTGACGGCGAGAGCAACAACGAAAGCTGGAACTGCGGTCACGAAGGCCCCACGAAAGATCCGGCCATCAATGCTTTGCGGATGCGGCAACAGCGGAACTTCCTGACGACCTTGTTGCTCTCCCAGGGTGTTCCCATGTTGCTAGCCGGCGATGAATTCGGCAACGCACAGAACGGCAATAACAACGGCTATTGTCAGGACAACGAACTGAGCTGGCTCAACTGGGATTGGACGCCCGAACAAAGTGATCTGCAGGCTTTTGTTCGCCGTGTGGTTGGCATTTGGTCGAGCCAACCAGTACTCCAACGTCGTCACTTCTTCCAGGGGAGACCACTCCATGGCGAGGATGTTAAGGATGTCACCTGGTACGACGCGACTGGCAATGAGATGACGGATGAGGCGTGGGCGGATGGCTGGGTCCGCAGCTTTGGCGTTCGCTGGGCCGGCGACATGATCCCTGGCACCGACGAACGCGGCCAACCGTTGATCGGGGATACCCTGTTGCTGATGTTCAATGCACACCACGAAGTGATCGACTTCCGACTTCCGACGTGCTCCGAGGGTCAGGCCTGGGATCTCTTGATCGACACGGCCCAGGATTCCGAGCCAAATGGGCACGATACGGAGATTTCAGTCTATCAGTTGCAGCCTCGATCAATGGTCGTGATGCGCACGATCCATGTCGGCATGGAGCCCACTTGATCGGCATGAATCCCGATCGATTCAAGCTGATCAAAGCAGCGAGTTGTGGTTCGCTGTCCCCTTTGGCCTGGAACCGTTGTCGCTTGGCCTCGAACCCGTCCTTGACGGCCTTGCGGCGCTTGATCGGTCCCGCTAATGCAATTTCCAAGTCTGAAATGGTGTTTGGAAAGGAAGCCTCACCAGATGACGCCAGACATGCTACGATCGATTCAACCCGTGTTCAGGATTTGGGCCTCGGCAGGATTGTACTTATGCGAATTGTCACCGCAATTGTCATTCTGGCGAGCGCGACACCCGTGTCAGCCGGCGTTGTGGTGCTTGGTAACTACACCCCAGCGGAAGTTAGTTTCACATTGGCAGCGGCGAAGGAGCAGCCACGGAAATTCACAATTCCAGCGTTCCACGTAATGCCCTATTCACTCAACGGTCCCGGTGAGTTGGTTCTGGTCGCCGGACAGAAACCGCAGCCCTATCACATCGAACCGCACCACGCCTATGTACTCATTCCCGATCGCATGAATCCGGTGCGACTGGAAGCACTCGAACTACCCGGGAAAGCGCCAGAACGCGACAATCGCCCGGAACTGAACCCAATGCCCCGGGCGGTCGTCTCGATACCGGTAACGCTCCTCGTTGATGATGTCGATCCACGGACCGATCGTGTGTGGCAGGGTGAAGTCCGCAAACGCTTCGAGACCGCGGCTGAAATTCTGGAAGCACAAACTGGAACACGCCTGGAATTTGCTGGCTTCAGCACCTGGAAATCCGAAGCCAAAGCCAATCACCCGGAGGCACAGCTTGCAACCTTCGAAGCGGTCGTGAAGGTGAAGCCGGGTGCGCTGGCTGTGGGGTTTACCAGTCAGAAACTCGACAATGGAGAAGGAGTTCCTTTCGGAGCATGCCGCGGTTTGGGTTCCTCTCATGTGCTGGTTCGGGAATGGCGGCCGCGCTCCGAAATTGAGCGCGTTGAAGTGTTGGTTCGGTATCTCGCAGTCGCACTCGGTGCGGTCTCCAGTCCCGATCCCGGTTCGGCGCTGCGGCCGCGACTGGGCGATGGCCAGGCACTTGCCTCGGGGTTTGTCATTCGCCTCGATCCGCTCAATGTGCTGGCCTTGAATTTGTTAGCCGACCTGAGACGCGCCGAGTTGTTGGACTTGATCAAGCTGCCTGAAGTTGAACGCACACGCTTGACCCGCGTGTATTCGGCTCTCTTGGCTGCGGCACCAGGTGATCCCCTGGCGATGGAGTACCTTGGCAAACTCGAACCCAAGGACGTCGCTCAGCCCGGACCCGACTTGCGTGCCAAGCCGATCATTCCTCAGGATCGCCAGCAACGAATGAATGCAATTCGTGCCGTACTCCAGGCCGTGCAACAGCGAGCAGAAGCCAACAGTGGCCCGGGAGCACTGGTCGGAGAAGCACTGACAAATGAGTTGATCCGGAGCGCAGCACAGACCGCGCTTGCGCTCGAAGAAGTGGATCGAATCGCCGCATTCTTGATCGGTGTCGGCATCGCGCTGGATGATTCGAACAGTCTCTTCGATGACCCCGTCACCGGGAACACAATTCGAGGGATCGAATCGATTTCAGAACGAAAACTGCGCCAGACCGCACAGAGTAATCCGACGCTCAAACACCGTCGCGATCTGGTCAGGTGGTTCGCTCATGGTTGTGCGATTGGGGAACTCCTGACACCAACCGCCGCCGAGAACAGTGCGGTGAGTCGGCAACTCTTTGACCTCCATCGACCCGTCGGCTTGAGTATTCCTGCACTGGCTTCCGAGATCTCAGGAATTACCTTCGCGGGGAAGCTCCAGGGTGATCCCCAATTACTGAAGCGAATTGCGAACGGTCTGGATCTTGAACACGTACTCCCCAATCTGGCCGGGCTGCGCGACGGATTTGGGATCGAGAAGTTCGAGGAAGTCTATGGCGGGGTGTCCGATGATCGCTTCCGGAAATTGCTTGCCGAGTTGCGCCAGCGTGTCAAGAACGCGCCGCTGTATCGAGAACCACCCCGCTAAGGGTTCGTTGTCGGAGTCACCACTCCGTCAGAACTCGGCGTCTCCCAATCAGTGAGTACCTTCTGCGAGGTTAACGGCTCCGGTATTCCCAGAGATCGCATTCCAGTTTGCCATTAAAGAACGGAACGCGAGATTTCACGGGTAGGCCAACTTTGCGCGCCAATCGGACATTGCTCGTGAACACCACCAACCGCCAGCCCGTCCAGTAGCGGCTCACGATCTCGCCCAACTGGGTGTAGAGCCCAATCCACTCCTTTTCCTCACCGATCCGCTCCCCATAAGGCGGGTTCACGATCATCACGCCAGGATCGCACCCAACTGGTGGGCGGGCCTCGGCTAACGCGAGCCGTTGTAACTGGATCAAATTTGCCACACCTGCGTTGCGGGCGTTCATGTCCGCAAGTTCCATGGCACCCTTGTGAATATCGGAACCAAGAATTGGTGCGCGGAGTGCCTTCCGGAGTCCAGCACGTGCTTCGTCGCGTAAGGCATTCCACAGTTCTCGATCGAAGCTCAACCATCCCTGAAAGCCAAACCATTTCCTCGTCAAGCCGGGTGGTCGGTTCAACGCCATCCATGCTGCTTCAATGCAAAAGGTTCCCGAACCACAGAGTGGGTCTATCAGCGGTATGCCGGGCTCCCATCCGGCTTGCAGCAACA
Source organism: Gemmata sp. (assembly GCA_041749835.1). Lineage (GTDB taxonomy): Bacteria > Planctomycetota > Planctomycetia > Gemmatales > Gemmataceae > Gemmata. The sequence continues at coordinate 5,194 of JBGTAO010000550.1, forward strand.
GCCCCGCAGCCAAGGCTTCATTGAGCGGGGCAATCGTTTGGATCGGACGGTAACCACGCTTATGCAGTGACGCCCAGGAGCTATCGAGGCTGAGGATTCCGTGATCGCGGTGGAGATGGAGGTTCAAGCCAACCATGGGCTGATCAGGGTTGACGCTGGGCCGGCGACCAAGCTGATCGCGGAATTGATCGCAGATGGCATCTTTCACACGCCGAGCCGCGTATTGCGAATGGGTGATGGCAGAGTCACGGGTGTTACAATCGACTGCAAGCGTATGGTCAACCGTCATGTGATCCGACCAGGCGATCGACCGGACAATTTCATAGAGTTCGTCAGTGGAATGGACATCGAACTCCAGAAGCGGCTGCAAGACACGAACAGCCGTTCGGAGCCAAAGATTCGCGCGATAAAGCAGCGTGGTATCACCCTGAAACCGCACGCCCCCACGTCCGGGCTCGACTTCTTGCGCACCCAACTCCACCAGTTCACGGGTGAGAATGGGTTCAAGACCACGGGCACAAGTTGCGAAGTAATTCATCATCCCACAAGAAGATAGATCAGAGTTGCACCGAAACCAATCACCAGCGCGATTGACAGGATAATCAGCCACTGCACGAACCAGACCTCAATACCCTTTCCGAAACGGATATTCATCAGTCCCGCATGGAGCCCGGCGGAGATGAGTAAGTCGATCGGAAGAATCAGGAAGAAGACTATAATTCCGGCCTCCCATCGGGGCAACCCTGCCACACGCGACGACTCTGCGACAATGACCTCCACCACGGCTTCCGTGACGAAAGTGCTGACTCGAATCAGCAGCATGACACCAGCCGAAGTCACTACTGATGGCTTGGGGAGTCCACAGAGTACACAAGCTTGCCGGAATATATAGGTGAATAAAAACAACATTACCGGTACGAGTAACACCAAGAAGAAACAACAGGCTAAGAGTATGACCGGGAACACTGTTTAATTCCTTAGCGGCAAATCAATAGTTAACTACCTGGTGGGAGCAATATTACTTGTGAAACTTCAGATTCGCACCTACAGAATCAATTTCGCCAGGTCTAGGAACAAGGGTGGGTCAAGAGCTTATTCCCATTCACTGGGGGCAGGGTATTGCTGACAAAGATCTCGAACACTCCTACGAACGCCTTCGAGCACTGCTTTGTCGTCGTGGCGTGAAAGCACTGCCGTGATCCATTTGGCAATTTGGCGCATTTCGGCTTCTTTCATGCCCCGTGTTGTGAGTGCAGGTGTGCCGATGCGAATTCCGGAGGGGTCCAATGGCTTCCGGGTATCGAACGGGATCATATTCTTGTTCACTGTAATCCCCGCGTGGTCCAATGCCTGCTCGGCTTGCTTGCCCGAAACACCCTT
>JBGTAO010000551.1:0-2933 GCA_041749835.1 Gemmata sp.
GTGGGATGCGTTGGGGTGAAACGGGCGCGGATGCGGTTTGCCACCTCCGCGCCTTGTTCCGCAGCGAGAAATGCCAGTGGGACGCCTACTGGGGCACCCTTGCCGCCTGATTCCCACCGACACTAAAGACGCTCACCCCACGTTCAGAACCAGCACATCCCCGGCTCGAACTGCGTGGGCAAGCACGCTACTACAGTGTCGCGGTTGCACTTCACTCTCGTCCGCGGTGTTTGGTCTGGTAAAGTGAACCTTCCCAGGAGGGTTCATGATGTCGTCCCCGGCTGAACTACGGGCGTCGCTGGCGTCCCAGTACATCGATCAATTGCCATACCCACCGTATCCTGTTCAGGAAGAAGCGCTCTTGTCCTGGTTCGATTCGGAACAAGGTGTGATGGTGTGCGCGCCGACGGGCACCGGGAAGACGATGATTGCCCAGGCAGCGTTGTTCGAAGCGCTCCACACCAACACCATCGCGTATTACACAACTCCGTTGATCGCGCTGACCGAACAAAAATTCACCGAAATGCAAGCCGCCGCGGTGCGGTGGGGCTTCAAAGCCGATGATGTCGGGCTCGTGACGGGCAATCGCAAAGTGAACCCGGGTGCACGGGTGTTGGTCGTCGTTGCCGAAATCTTGTTGAATCGCCTGCTGCATGCCGAGGGGTTTGATCTGGATCACGTCTCGGCCGTGGTCATGGATGAGTTCCATAGCTTTGCCGATCCCGAGCGCGGCATTGTTTGGGAACTTTCGTTGAACATGTTACCGAAGCATATCCGGCTGTTGTTGCTCTCGGCAACAGTAGGAAACTCCGTGGAGTTCATCAATTGGCTGGATCGCAGTCATGGGCGCAAGATTGACCTTGTCGAGGGCCGAGAGCGGAAGATCCCGCTGACTTACCGCTGGGTTCCTGATCAGTACCTGAATGAACTTCTCGTGGATATGGCAAAGGGAGATGAAGCCACTCGGAAGACACCGGCGCTGGTCTTTGCATTCAACCGCGATGAATGCTGGAGCGTCGCCGAACAGCTCAAAGGGTTAGATCTGATGAACCCTGCGCAAAAGACGGCGCTAAACAAGGAATGCGACAAGCTGGAGTGGAGCCAGGGTGTTGGCCCCAAACTCAAGCAGATGCTTCGTCGCGGTGTGGGCGTTCACCACGCAGGGTTATTGCCGAAGTATCGGCGCGTGGTCGAAGAACTCTTCGAAAAGAAGTTACTCTCGGTGGCGCTCTGCACCGAGACACTTGCTGCGGGGATCAACCTTCCCGCCCGATCTGTGGTGCTCACGAGTTTGGTCAAAGGGCCGTTCGGAAAAGAGAAACCAATTGATCCCAGTACGGCCCACCAGATCTTTGGCCGCGCCGGGCGACCTCAGTACGATACGGAAGGCTATGTGGTTGCGTTTCCGCACGAAGACGATGTCCGGATACTGCGCTGGAAACAGCAGTACGATCAGATTCCGGAGAACACCAAAGATCCGGGTTTGCTCAAGAAAAAGAAGGAGTTGATGCGGAAGAAGCCGACGCGCAACTCCCAGAAAAAATACTGGACCGAAGCCGACTTTGAGCGTCTTAAGAATGCCGCACCAGCACGGCTCTACAGCAAGGGCCCGCTCCCGTGGCGATTGTTGGCATACCTCCTCAAGGTCTCGCCCGAGGTAGAGAAGATCCGCAGTGTGATCCGGAAGCGATTGCTCGATCAACCCCGTGTCGAAGCGGGAATGAAGCAACTCAATCGCATGTTGCTCACATTGCACGAGAAGGGCTTCGTCGTCCTCGATCCGCCACCACCTGAACCGATCGACACCAAGGCTCCAGTCGTTTCGCCACAACCGCCACCAGCAATGATTATCGACGCCACACCACGAGCGAACCCCGCAAGCAACCCGACCAACTCGGAAGATGCAAAACCGGACTACCAACCAATGATTGCCACACCAACGGCAAGCCTGGATCGCCTACTGGTCTTCCGAGCCTGCCACCCGCTCTATGGTGCCTATCTGGTCGATCTCATGGGTGTGGCTAACCGAGATGAACGCATTCAACTGCTGGAAAGTGTTCTGGAGTTGCCACGTCCGTTGCTCAAGTTCGTTCGGGTGCCCTACGACCTGACACCCGGACCACTCGAAACGTCTAAACTGGATCCGGAGTTGATCGCAAAAGGGTTGATCACTGCGAAAACTCCTGCCGTAGATGGGACGGACGAGGAGGAAGACGAGTACATTCCTTGGGATGAACGGCCACCCGTGCTAGCGGAGAAAGCACGCCTGTTGTTCGATTCGCAGTACCCCGAGGTGATGGATTTCTCGACCCAGGCCGTCTGGGGTGCGGGAGAGATTCTCCACTACGGCAACTTCAACACATACGTCACCACCAAAGATTTAACGAAACAAGAAGGCCTGATCTTTCGCCATCTGCTTCGGCTCATTTTGTTGACCGAGGAGTTCGAGCAGATCACACCGCCGGGGATGGATGAAGGCGAGTGGAAAACCGAGCTGAAGGCGATAACCGACAAGCTTACCGAGATCTGTCGAGCGGTCGATCCCACCAGCACAGAAGAAACCATCAAGAAAGCTCACGCCGCAGATGTCGTGGAAGGGGAAGAGCACGCCATTCCCGTAACAGCTACAACAGTTGCAACCGAAGAGAACCGGGTGGGTACTGAAGAGCCAAAAGCAGACGACGCGTTCGGTTCGGGTATTTTGGATTAGTTTTGAAAGGCGACACGACAACGGGTATTGAGACCGAATCGTTTTGAAAAAGGTTTGGTGTTGCGATGAAGAATACCGCCGTCCTCCTGATCACGTGCCCGGATCGCAAGGGCATCGTCTACGCGGTCAGTGAGTTTCTCTACAAGCAGAATGCCAATATTCTTCACGCGGATCAGCACCAGGACGCGGAACGGCAACTCTTCCTCATGCGAGTCGAGTGGGA
>JBGTAO010000552.1:0-6042 GCA_041749835.1 Gemmata sp.
CCGGTTACAAGTATGTAACCGGGGACCACAGCGGAGTATCTACGGAGAGCGTGAGCCCGCTACTTGGGGTGAGCAATTTTCGGCCAGTACTTGTGCAGTTCGAAGTGCGGATCATTATCCATATCGTGGCACTTCATGCACATCCCGGACACGGCGTTGATCGCCCGCTGCTCACCGGCCGGGAGTTGTTGCTCGGCCTCTCGCCGGGCAAGGGGGTTCATCTCCGCCAGCTTCTTCATCGTCGCCGTCGCCGGGAGTTTGTCCCCGGGTTGCCGTCGCCACGGCGATTGCAACGCCAGAAGGTTCGGAGCCGATGGGTTCGCAGCGTGACCGCTCCCGGGTCCATGACAGCTTTCGCAGCCGACATGGCGAAGTTCCGGTGTCTTCTTGTCGTCTTCGTAACCCGCCTTATGGCCAAACCCCACGGTGTGACACACGACGCACTCCGGATCGAAGTTTCGGAGGCTGGGCCGCTTGGCAACTTTCTCTAACGCCTCCATCGCGTGGCTATGGGTCGTGCCGTTCCATTTGGCGAATGGGGCGGCATGGCAACCGGCACAGCGTGCTGATCCCACATAGCTCAGATTGAGCTTCGGCTCCTGGATCTGTGCGGGATGCGGCAACTGTGGCATCTTTGCCAGGAATTTCCGATCACGGACCACCTCGGCATAGGCTTCCAGCCGGGGCAGCGCTGGGTTCGCTTTACGCGCTTCTTCTTCGGTTCCAACCGTTATCAACTCCTCACCAATTGATACGAGTTGATACTTCAGATCTAGGCCGCCACCCGCACGCTTGAATGCACCGACCACGCCCACATAGCGCCCCTTGTGACCCACCTGAATAATCATCGTGCGGCCGTCGTTCTCCAGCGTGGGGGACTGCGGGGGTTCCGGGTCATCGGACTGGCACAAAACGATCGCGAACTGCGGCCAGGCCTTGGCGACAGCTTTGGCCTCGTCCAGCGTACCCTGGAAGAGCAAGACATTGAGTTGAGGCTTCTTCGGGTCGGCTGCTAGCGCCGCAGTGGCGGCTTTTAACGTGACTGCGGGATCGGCGAACGTGATCGACGGGTCGAGCATCTTCGCGGCATCAGCCACTGATTGGCCTGCGATTCCGACAACACCGACAGGAACATTGCCGACCATGGCGATTTCCGCCTCGCCAATCATCGGACGCTGAAACTCTACCCCCGGCGGTGGAAAGCGGGTTGCACGGGGTTGCTCCTGACCCTGGAACAAACCACGAATATTCCCCACCAGTATGAACGGTGGTTGCTCTTTCTGGAGTGCATACTCACCCAGCAAACGATCGATACCACCAGACACGCCATAATCCGTTTTGCCGAGCCCCACCGCAATGTAGCCCATTTCCCGAAGTGCGTTCATCATCGTTCGGTAGCGAAGCAAGCCCTGATCTTCGAGCGCCTTCTGGGGATAGATGTCGCCGAGGTCCACCCCTGCTACTGGCCAACCTTTCTCGCGGAGCGACTTCATGAAGTTGGTCCGCCGTTCGATCCCGCCGAATTGCGGTCGCGAGCAGCCACACGGTTGCAGCAACCCAAACGATTGCCCGGAGAGCACCAGGGCGACCTCGGGCTGAGTATCCTTTGGCCAATTCGCAAAGAGTGGAATGCCACCGACAGTCGGTTCTTTTGGATTACCGGCAGGCGGATCGGCTGCCACGCCAACAACCCCTGCCCCACTGGTCACTGCGATGATGCCGATCACCAGGACACCCAGGGCAAGGTAACTTGCTCCGCGGATTGGGTAAGAGCGTGAATTGGGTGAATGTGCTTGGTTCACGGTGCGTAGTCCTCGGGGCTTCATGCCATCTCCAAATCGTGCTGCGGCATCGACTGTGTCGGAACAGCACGATCATTCCTAGTTTCCCGTGCTGGGCACTCTCCTGGCAAGATCAACCCAGATGAAGATCGGGCGACGGGTGTTTAGAATCGTGCCGCACCGCGAATGGGAATCCGGATCCGTTGAGGTGTCGGACCTTGTAGCTCCAGCACGATGACTCCATTCGTCCAGGCACCAGTGCGGCTCTCGGGTAGCACCACCAGTTTGAGCGCATAATGCCCATGATCGGCACCCGCGGGCAGCTTTTCCAGCTCGACCTTGAGAAACTCGGGACGACAATCATCGGTGAGTACTTTCAGAACTGCGTCGCGCTGCTCGGTGTAAACGCGAATCGATTCGTTGACACCCTCGCGGTATTTGTAGGAGCCGAGATCGATGTCGGTGCGGTTATCGTCCAGCCAAACGGGGCCGCGCACGATCCCCTTTACTCGAATCTGTTTTGCCTGTGAGCCCGCCCCGGCCAGCCAGATTTCGCGTTCCAGCAGCCCAATATCCACGCGATTGTCGCCGACCTTGGGATTCACGTTAACTGTGAAATAGTAGGCCGAGTCGATCCGCACGGGCTTCCGGAGATCGCGTGACAACCGATCGGTCAGCACCGGAAGATCCTGATCGGGAACTCGCGCCGGAGGACCGACCGAAACGAAAGGCCCGGGCTCACCGACGCCCAGCACACTGCGGACATCCACCTTGGGAGGCGTTAAATCCCCGGGTTCTCCTGGGCCATTCCGATGAGGCCCCCGGGTAGAGGAATAGACCAGGATATCGTAAGTGCGTGGCTCCGAACTGGCGGTCAGTTCCCCAACTTCGATTTTCGGAGTGGAAACATCAAAAGCATTGACACCTTCAAACGTGATCACAAACCTGGCAGCCCCGACGGTGTTGGTCTCATCGACCTGGGTGGCGAATTCTGTCGTGATTGGCTTCACACCAATGGCCATGACCCGGAATTGCAAGTCCATAATCCCCCATTGCGGGGACCAGCCATCCGTGTTGTTTGCCGCTGGGATTTTGTAAGTGGCATCGGGCGAATCGCGATAGGTGAAGAGTTGCCAGTTCAGGCGGTTCGGGTCCAGGTTCGCGGCTGGACCAGCCATTCCCAGAGGCACACCCGTAATAAGCCCTTGCGGTAACAGCGAGATCGCGGACATTTGGAGCAACTGCCGTGTGACCACGGGTGGAATCGCAGCAACCCGGCCACCGCTACACGCAGAACAACTGACGGACTTCAGTTGCATCGTTACGCTCTTCGGATTCCGGTTTTCAAACCAGAACGAAGCCCCATGCACCGTTTCCCCGGGTTCGTAGAATCCAGGAAAGTTTTGGTCCTGCAGGCTGGCATTCGGGGTAGGATCCCACTGGCGAACGCCCGAGTAGAACCGTAACGGAGGCTCACCTCCCGCGTTCGTATCTGCCCCGGTGCCGGTTGAGCCGTCGTCGCTGGGTGGGGTGTACTGGGAAAAGAGCGTTACCCCAAAGATCACAGCCATCAATGACACGATTGGAACGACGATCTTGAGGATCGACTTCAAGCCCGTCGATGGCGACGGGCCCGGAGTGGCATCAGCGTTCCGCAGTTTCTGTGCGCCCCCCGAGGTATTTGTTGGGGAAGGCTCTGCAGCCCCAACGGGATAAGTCGGGGGTTTGGCTTGCGGATTCTTTGAGTCCTGGTTCATTCCCGGCTTCCGGAATAACTTCGGGGTATCATTCGATTCTACGGTTTACAACCGGCAAGGGTTCAACTTCATCATTTCTTCCCAAGCGGCTTTCCTTCCGCATCGATCCGACCCACAGCAACAATCGTCAGCGTCTTGGGATCGAGATACTTCTTCGCCATGGCCTGAACATCACCGGGCGTTACGCTGGCGATGTCCTTTTCGTACTTCTCCAGAAAATCAAATCCCAGGCCATAGCGCTCCGCAGCCAACAATTGCCGCGCGATTCCCGTGAGTGTGTTAAAGCGGAAGGGGAGACTGCCCAGCAAGTACTTCTTGGCGTCTTCCACCTCCTGTTTTGTGGGTGGCTCATCGCGGAGTTTGTTGATTTCACGCACGAAGCCATGCCGCACGTCCAGGAACTTCTCGGGGAAGGTGCCGATGTATCCTGAGAAGACACCCGCTTGATTGCCCGCCGTGTTCGTGATCGAGGCCGTAACTGTGTAAGCAAGCCCCTGGCGATCGCGCAGCGTTGCCGGCAACCGTGCGGTGAATCCCGTCCCCAGCCCCAATACGTAATCCATCACCAGGAGCTTGTAATAATCTGGATTCTGCCGCGTGATTCCCAGGTGTCCCAGAAACACATGAACCTGAGTTGCCGACGGATCGCTAATGATCTTCTCACTCACCATCGTAGCTTTTGCGGGCGCGGCAACCGTGGGGTTCGGCACTTCCGCCTTCTTCCAATCCCGTGTCAGTGCCTCGATCTTTTTCAGCATCTCATTGGTTTGGAAATCGCCCACAACCACGAGCGTCGTCAGATTCGGGACAAACACTTGCTGGTGAAATGACTGGCAATCGGCGATCGACAGCTTCTCAACCGTGGCGCGAGTTCCCAGACTGGCCCGCCCAAATGGGTGCTTGCCGTAGATCAGTGAATCGAACGTTTCAGACGCACGGGTCTCGGGTTGTGTCTGGGCATCGTCAATCGCGGCCAGTTGCTGGTCTTTTTGCCGTTCAAAAGCCTCTTTCGGGAATGACGGGCGCGTGAGGCATTCCAGGAACAGGCTCAGCCCTAGGTCGGTGTCCGGGGTCAAGACTTTGAGCGATCCGCCGGAACCACTCAGGCCAAGCGTTCCGCCCGTGTCTTCGATCAAGCCGGAAATCTGCTTGCCCGTGTGTTGGTCAGTTCCTTCGTCCAGTAAACTCCCAACGAGGACCGCGACACCGGCTTTCTCGGACGGCTCACGCAAGATGACATCGGCCACTTCAGCCGCGGCCACCACAATGGGCAGCCGATGATCTTCGAGCAGGATCACCGTCAGCCCATTCGCAAGCACTACCCGCTTGGCAGCCGTCAACGAGAATCCTCCGGTTCCCCCGGTTACGGTACCGGCGGGCTGGTTCCGGCTGGCGCGGCGCGGAATCGTCCCGCCGGGCGCTGCCTCTTTCTTTTCGTCTGTTTCTTTGGGAACACACCACACCACGACGGCCTGCCGACGGTTCAGGAATTCCTTGGCCACACGCTGAATATCAGCGGCGGAAACGCCCACAAGGGCATCAAGGTACCGCTGTAGGTACTCCCCAACGTTATCTGCACCGGGGTAAGTACTGGTGGCCGCGATCCGATCCGCCAGGCTGTGAACGTTCTCCCAGGAGAAGACCAATCGGGAAAGGATCTTTCTGCGGGCTCGTGATAGCTCTTCCGCTGTCACCGGATCGCGCGCCATCCGCTCCAGTTCTGCGAAGACCAGTTCCTCGGTCTTCTTGCGATCCTTGCCTTTCAGCAGTTCCACATTCACAGCGAACCAACCGGGATATCGTCCCGAGTAGTTCCCCGCGTCCACTGAAGAGGCGAGGCGTTCGTCTTCCACGAGTTTCCGATAGAGGCGTGAGGTTTTTCCTTCGGCCAGGATGAATTGGAGCACATCCAGAATCGGGTCTTCCGCGCTTCCCACGGCGACGGTGTTGAAGCCCATCAGCATGCGGGGGAGATCGAATTTGGACTTCATCTCCTTGCGAACCGGCCCGGCGCGCTCCTTGAAGAACGTCGGCGGTTTCCGGGCTGGCAAGTCGCCCTTCGGGATTGATCCGAAGAGCTTTTTGATCTGTTCCAACGCTTCAACAGGTTCGAACCCGCCGACCAGAACCAGCGAGGCGTTATTGGGGTGGTACCACTTATCGTAATGCCGCTTGATAATCTCCGCCGTGGCACCACGGACATGCTCGCGCTGGCCAATCACGGGGTGCGAGTAGGGCGAATCCTTCGGGAAGAGCAGTTGTAAGATCGCCTTGTACTCCAGTTGTCCGGGGCTATCTTCTCCGCCATCAAGTTCCGCGACGACCACTTCCTTTTCTTGTTGAAACTCGTGCTTCACATCGATGCGGACATTACGCATGCGATCGGCTTCGATTTCCAGGGCCACTTTCCACCGATCTGCCGCGAAATCAAAGTGGTAAACCGTCATATCCTCGGAAGTGTAGGCATTGTTTTGCCCGCCATTGCGTTGCGTGGCCCGATCGAT
>JBGTAO010000553.1:0-2391 GCA_041749835.1 Gemmata sp.
TTGGTGGAATCCGAACAAGACATCTGGGGGGTGTTCCTGGTGGCCTGGATATAGCCGCACCAACGCCAAAGCGCATCAGGGCTGCATTGTGCTTGAATCCGGGATTGACCCTCCCGAACCGCCAATACACTCAGGTAAGAGAAGCATTTTGTATCGAGTAATTTGGACAATCGGATTTGAATTCAAGCGTGGTCTCGGTTACCGAGATCGCCCTTGTTCGATCCTCCATAGAAGCCAGAATTTCAGGCCCTCCCTGTTCGCCTCGTTGTATGATCGAACAGTTCCAGAGCGAGCGGATCGATCATCCGCCCACTGATTGCTCTACTTTCCTGAGGGTTGTTCCATGCTGCCCACCATCCAGCAACCTCTACGTATCATCGCGTTCGTTATCCCCCTTCTCGGCTTGTCAGCACTCTCGGCTGCTGATCCCCCGCCGGAAGTCGCCAAGCTGATCACACAGTTGAAAGACCCCGACGAATCAGTCCGCCTCAAGGCTGCCAAGGAACTCGGAAAACTCAAGGAGAAAGCAAAAGACGCCATACCTGCGCTAACGGCCGCAGCGACCGACTCCGACGAAGACGTGCGACTGGTGGCGAAGAAAGCGCTCAGCACAATCAAGGAGGCGACGACGAAGAGCGAAGCAGTCAAGATAGACGAGAAGTTAGTCCCACTTATCAAGGATATGCGGTCGAAGGAAAACAAAGTACGGTTGGCCGCCATCGCAAAGTTAGAGGAGATTGGTTCAGACGCGAAGGCCGCTGGGCCAGCACTTGTTGAGTTTGGCATCATGAGTCCGAATGCTGCCGTCCGGGAGGCTGCAACTGAGGCATTCGAGAAGATCGATCCTCTAGTGTTCAAGGAGATCATCACCGTTCTCTACGATGAAGATATCAACAAAAAGGACCGTGCGGTGATGAGTCTGGAATTGATGGGTCGAAAGGCATTGGCAGCAGTGCCAATCCTCAAGGGCTATCACTCGTATCTACTCGGTAAAGACAAGCGTACGCCTGGCAACACGCTTCAGGCTCTTGTTAAAATCGCACCGGAAGACGAGGGCGTGCAACGGGTGATACTCGATCTCGTTGGGGGACCGCAGTTGAGTCAACCGCGTCAAAGAGGTGTGAATGGGAATCTGGGATCACCGAACCGGGAATTAACGATAGTGCTGATGCAGGAATTGAAGATTGATGATAAGCAGAAACTTGCTCCGCTCGTTGCAGGGCTCGCTCAAACTCATAGTTCTGCTAGCGCCCCCGGTGGGGGCCCTGGTGGGGGTAGGCCAAGTCGTCCGGGGGAACTCGATCGAAGTTCGGAGTCTGAACGGGAACTGATGATCAAGATATTGGGCCAGTTGTCGGTTGAGGACAAGGACAAACTCTCCGCGCTCATGGCTGCCCTGGCGAAGAGCACAACTGAGCGTGCTCTTATCGTGGCAGAGATTGGCAAGCTCGGGCCAGCCGCCAAAACCGCCCTACCAGTCCTGATGAAGTTGAAAACCGACAAAGAAGAGGCCGTTCGGGTTGCAGCCAATGCTGCTATCGAGGCGATCAAGGAATAACGGCGAAGATAGGTAGTTTGCTTGCAATCTTCCCTTGATCACAGCGTTCACGTTTGCAAGTTTGGTTATGTCGGGTAGTTGTCCGGCCGACGGGTCGGAGGACTCAACGCGGTTGGTTGGGGTTGGCGACGCACTCACTGTTTGCCTCAACCAACCGGCTCGACACCGTGAGCGCAACATCATGTCGAATACTCCGCCTCCAGACAGCTTCCTGACGTCTACACCCACAGGAGAGCAACTGCCGGAATGGCTTAAGGAACCCACCAGTACAGCCAATTCGGCTGCAGCAGAACTACTGGCTTACCAGAAGTGTGACATCGATATCTTGGCAAACCGCAAGGCAGTCCGCGATGCCGTGGAGAACTTGATTACCGAGGTGGGCAAATACACCGAGACCATGCATTGGCTCAAGCCAAGTCAACATGGTCAATTTCAAGCGCCTGAGGGTATGCTTTCACCCGGGCAGTATCTCCCAGACGACCAAGACATCCAAGCACGAGCTAAGCAACTTCGCACCGCCTTTGTGGCATTACTGGAGTCGGAACCTGAATTGCAGAATCAGTGGAAGAAGCTCGACCATCTGCAACTCTTCGATCACCTTGACCGGGAAGTCTGGCCCCAGAAGCCGATCGATAATGTGCACGAGAATGTACGGACTGCTGAAGTCCAACACCGGCTCGCCAACCTGAACGCAGCCCATAGGCTGCTTGTTCAGATCGTGGCCGATACCTCGGATGGGACTATCCCCAAAGCACTACTGGATAACAATGATCTGAAGTACTGGCCTGACTACCTTTTCGTCATCGTGCGTTACTGGGCGCCCTGCAGTGGAC
>JBGTAO010000554.1:0-8668 GCA_041749835.1 Gemmata sp.
TGAGTCGGACGCGCACTTGCGGCCCGATCGGTTGATGAGCGAACTCCATCGTGTATTGCTCAAGCACGGTGTCGAAGTGCATGAGTCGTGCGAAGTGAAGGAGTTGATCCGGGAAGGGGGGCAGGCACGGGCAGTGAGCACCACTCAGGGTGAAGTCGCCGCAGATCATTTCGTGGTGGCAACGGGAGCATGGGCTCCGCAACTGAACAAACAGTTGGGTTGTCGCATTCCCATTCAGCCGGGCAAGGGGTACTCGCTCACCATGCCGCGGCCGGCGCTGTGCCCACAGTATCCGCTCATCTTCGAGGAACACCGTGTCGCCGTCACGCCGTTTCACTCCGGGTATCGGCTCGGTTCGACCATGGAATTCGCGGGTTACGACGATTCCATGAATCGCTCGCGGTTGACGATTCTGACCGAAGCTGCCAAGCGGTATCTCCGTGATCCACAAACGGAACCCGTGCAGGAAGAGTGGTGGGGTTGGCGACCGATGACCAGCGACGGACTACCGATTATCGATCGAAGCCCCGCGGCGGCCAACGTGATGATCGCGGCGGGTCACAATATGTTGGGGCTCTCGATGGCCACGGCGACTGGGAAGCTGGTCGCGGAGTTGTTGAGCCGCGACCAGCCGCACATCGATCCGGCAGCGTATTCGCTCAACCGCCTGAATTGACACTGGCAGCACGTCCCACGAGAAGCCGTGGGACGTGGCAGTCGGCTACTTCTTTTCGACCGCTTCCAACAAGCCCATATCGATGTACTGGCCGCCGCCAGTTTGCTTGCAGTGGACCGCGATCGTATTGGTCCCGGCTTTCAAGGCCTTGCGGCCCTCGGCGGACAGCGGAATCTCGGTGTATTCACGGGTGTAGCCAACGGCTCGTGCGGCCAAGATTCCATTGATGAAGATCTCAGCGTCTTCGTCGTGATGAATCCGCAGCCAGATCTCACCAGCCGGCACCTCCGGGATTTCAACGGTCCGACGAAGCCAAATGTCCGGGCTCTTCCATTCTGTGCGAACAACCGTATTCGGTGTGATCGCGGTTCCGAATCCACCCGGTCCTGTGCCCCACTTGGCATCGTCGAATCCCGGCTTTTCCCAGCCGTCGGCAGGTTTCTCAGTTCGGAATCGCCACGTAAGGCCCGCTTTCTCGGACGTGGGAACAACCTCACGAAACGTGGGCGCTGGTCCGTCGAGCGACTTGTGCCACTTGGCCGTTTCGGCAACGTCGAATTTGATCACTTCGCGGTCGTAGCTCATAAGCCCGTTCACTTCCACCTCCACATCAGTGGTTTGCGTGTAGACTGCTGCGGCGAGCCCCTTGCCAATCAGCGGGTGGAGTCGGCGGGTGATCATGCGATAACCATCACGCAGTTCTTCTGTGGTCTTGAAGGTGCGGTAACCCCAGTTGTCCGAATCTTTCCAGAGGTGCCCCATTAACGGCAGCCCGAGCCCACCGTATTCACCAAGGACACTCACACGGTCGGGCATCACGGGGAACATGCCGGGCCCGGGGTAGTCGTGCATGTCTTTCATGTCACCGAAGCCGCGATCGGTCCAACCGCTTGGGCCGTTCACAAGCCGCGTGGGGTCATACTCCTTCACCCACTTCAGGATCTCGTTCGTATCGTGTTGCCCCCAGCCTTCGTTGAAGGGAACCCAGACCACGATCGATGGGAAGAAGCGGAGGTGATCCATCATCGCCTTCAACTCGGTCCGGAATTGCTTCTTCTCCTCAGGAGTAAACACGCCGTCCTGTTTCCAGTCGGGCTGAACGAATTGCTTGCGGCCCGCCGCCATACCGCTTGGCATATCTTGCCAAACGAGTAGCCCGAGCTTGTCACAGTGGTGGTAGAGCCGCGACGGTTCGACCTTGATGTGCTTGCGGAGCATGTTGAATCCGAGCTTCTTCAACACTTCCAGGTCGTACTTCATGGCGGCGTCGGAAGGGGGTGTCAGGAGACCGTCGGGCCACCAACCCTGGTCCAGCGGCCCGATCTGAAAGACGGGCTTATTGTTGAGCATCAGCCGCATGATTCCGTGTTCGTCCTTTTCCGCCGCGATCTTCCTCATGGCGAAGTAGCTTTCCACGCGATCGATCGGCTTCCCATCGCGATTCAACAGCACCGAGACATCGTAAAGCACCGGGGTGTCTGGGGTCCAAAGCTCCGGCTTCTCGATGGTGAATTTCAGTGGCTTTTCTGCTGAGTGAGTCGTGGGTGTCACAAGTAACTGGCGACCTTCACGGCTGACGATCACACCAAACTGATCGCCGGTTTTTGGCCCTTCCAACTTCGCTATCACTTTGCCTGTCGCAATATCCGTTTCGAATCGGACCCGTGTGATCGCGCTTTCCGGCACGGGTTCCAGCCACACCGTTTGCCAGATTCCAGTGACGGGGGTGTACCAGATCCCTTCGGGTTTGCGCACCTGCTTGCCACGCGGTTGGGCACCGGAATCGGTCGGATCCCAAACACGCACCACAAGCTCATTGTCACCACGCTTGAGCGCATCGGTGATATCGAAGGAGAACGGATCGGAACCGCCGCGGTGTGTTCCCATTTCCTGGCCATTCACGAACACGGTCGCTTCCCAGTCCACGGCATCGAAGTGAAGCATGACTCGTTGGCCCTGCCAACCAGGTGGGATCACCAGCGATCGGCGGTACCACAGGTTCTGATCTTGCGTCACCCGTTTCCCGACACCCGACAATGCCGATTCTGCACAGAACGGCACGAGAATGGTTCCGTCCCACTTCTCGGGCTTAGCCGAGTTGCGGGGAGTGATTGCGTAATCCCAGAGGCCGTTCAGATTTAGCCAATCCTTACGGACCAGTTGTGGGCGTGGGTATTCCTGCCAGGCGTTTTCGGGTGTGACTTGCTTGCCCCACTTGGTCATGAGTGGCGTGGGTGCGGGCTTCCAGTCAGTGGCAATGGCCGTGCCGGTTAAGGCAAACAGGGTAAGTGCTGTGATCAGCCTCGTAATCATGAAAGGCTCCTGGGGAGAGGAATGAGTCGCCTGGGAACCGACAGTGTGAGCAGTCGATTCAGTCCGAGACTCGTTTCGTGATATTGCTGTAAGCATCGATGCGGCGATCGCGGAAGAAGGGCCAGTTCCGCCGTACATCTTCCATCAGTTTCCGGTCACACTTCACCACCAGGATCTCTTCCTGATCGTGGCTGGCACGTTTCACGACGCGCCCGAATGGATCGCTAATGAATGAACCGCCCCAAAATTCGAGCCCATCGCCAACAATCTTTTCGTGGCCGACGCGGTTCACGCCACAGACATAGATCCCATTGGCGATGGCGTGGCCGCGCATGCTGGTTTCCCAGGCCGAGTGTTGGGCTTCGCCATACTCAGCCTTCTCGCGAGGGTGCCACCCGATGGCGGTCGGGTAGAAGAGAACCTCCGCACCCTGCAACGCGGTCAGTCGGGCGGCTTCGGGATACCACTGATCCCAACAGATAAGCGTGCCTACCTTGGCCGGCTGAGTGTTGAAGACCCGGAATCCCAAATCGCCGGGCGTGAAGTAGAACTTTTCCAGGAACAAGGGATCGTCGGGGATGTGCATCTTGCGATAGAGCCCGAGCAATTCACCCTTCGCATCGTGAACCGTGGCCGTGTTGTGATAAACGCCGGGCATGCGCTTCTCGAACAGCGAACCGATCACGACCACGTTGTTCTTCTTGGCTGCCTGAGCCAATCGGGCTTCGCTCGGCCCGGGGATCGGTTCGGCAAGATCGAACAACGAGATGTCTTCTTGCTGGCAAAAATAGTAACCTGTGAACAGTTCCGGCAGGCACACCACCTGGGCCCCCTGCTGGGCCGCAGCCGCGATGGCGGACTCCGCTTTGTTGAGGTTTGTCTCGGCATCGGGAGCCATCTTCATCTGGATGGCAGCAATCGTAAACGTGTCCATGATGAAAACTGTTGGCGGAAGGCGGAAGGCAGAGCGAACTTCACTTCATACCCTATTCCGCCAGAGCGGAGTGTATCTTATTAGTGGGGAGTGCACTTTCCCGCTTTCCGCATGCTCTCTTTTCCCGGAGCCTTCATGTCCTCTCCCGACAAGAACATCACCAGCATTCTGAAAGAGCACCGTGTTTTCCCACCGTCGGAAGCCTTTGTTGCGACCGCACTGATTCCGGAGGCAGAACGCAATCGATTGTCGGAGTGGGCACGGACCGATCCTGATGCCTTCTGGGCAGAGCAAGCGAAGAGCCTGCATTGGTTCAAGACCTGGGACCAGGTTTTGGACTGGTCGGACGAACCCCATGCGAAGTGGTTCGTGGGCGGCCTGCTCAACGCCAGCGATAACTGCCTGGATCGCCATTTGGCCATGCGCGGAAACAAGGCCGCCATCATCTTCGAAGGCGAACCCGGCGACACCCGGACCTTGACCTACCAGCAACTCCACCGTGAGGTCTGCCAGTTCGCCAACGCTCTGAAGGCCATCGGAATTCAGAAAGGCGATCGCGTCACCATCTACATGCCGATGACACCGGAGGCCGCCATTGCGATGCTGGCCTGTGCGCGGATTGGTGCCACGCATTCCGTCGTGTTCGGCGGCTTCTCAGCCGATGCCGTGGCCGACCGGAACAACGATGCCCAATCCCGCCTGATCATCACAGCCGATGGCGGTTGGCGGCGCGGCAAGGTGGTGCCGCTCAAAGCGAACGTGGATGAGGCTCTTGAAAAATCGCCTACTGTCGAGAAGTGCATCGTCTTCAATCGTTGTAACACCGCCGTCTCAATGAAGCCCGGCCGCGACTTCTGGTGGCACGACTTGATGGCAACTTCCAGCGCCGATTGCCCTGCGGAACCACTGGAGAGCGAGCACCCGCTCTTCATCCTGTATACCTCAGGCTCGACCGGGAAGCCGAAGGGTGTCCTGCACACCACCGGCGGGTATCTGCTCGGAACTGGGCTCACCCACAAGTGGGTCTTCGATATCAAGGAAGACGATGTATTCTGGTGCACGGCCGATGTCGGCTGGGTCACGGGGCACAGCTACGTGGTCTATGGACCGCTCGCCAATGGCAGCACCATTGTGATGTACGAGGGGGCACCGAATCACCCGAAGGAAGACCGCTTCTGGGAAATCGTGGCCAAGTACAAAGTCACAGTTTTCTACACAGCACCAACCGCCATTCGGGCATTCGTCAAGTGGGGCGATCAGCACCCGAAGGCGCACGATCTGAGTTCACTCCGCTTACTTGGCACGGTGGGCGAACCCATCAACCCCGAAGCGTGGATCTGGTACCACACCATCATTGGCGGAGGTCGCTGCCCCATTGTTGATACCTGGTGGCAAACCGAAACCGGAGCCATCATGATTGCACCGTTGCCGGGTGCTGTACCAACGAAACCTGGCAGTGCGACCAAGCCGTTGCCCGGGATCGTTGCTGAAGTGGTAGACAAGGCGGGGAAGCCGGTACCGGCGAATGCGGGTGGCTTCCTGGTGGTGAAACGACCATGGCCGAGCATGATGCGGACCATCTACGGCGACGACGAACGTTACAAGGCCACCTACTGGAGCCACATCCCCGGGGTCTACTTCACAGCTGATGGCGCTCGCATGGACGAGGACGGCTACGTCTGGATCATGGGTCGCGTGGACGATGTGCTAAACGTCAGCGGCCACCGCCTCAGCACCATGGAAGTGGAAAGCGCGCTTGTGCACCATTCAAAGGTCGCCGAAGCCGCGGTGGTGGGCCGCCCGGATGATCTCAAGGGGGAGGGGATTGTCTGCTTTGTGACACTGAAGCAAGGCAACCCGCCCAGCGAGGAGCTGAAGAACGAACTGAAGGCGCACGTGGTTCACGATATTGGAGCGCTGGCCCGGCCCGATGAGATTCGCTTTACCGAGGCACTCCCGAAAACTCGCAGTGGGAAAATCATGCGTCGCTTTCTCCGCGATATTGCCGCTGGCCGGCAATCCACCGGGGATGCCACGACGCTCGAGGATTTCAACGTGCTGGCCAAGTTGCGCGAAGAAGAAGAGTGACAGGCCACTCGTGCGGTCGGTGGGTTCCGACCGCACTGCATCCGTGCGGGTTATGCCAACGCAGAGCGAGTGCGCTTCACGAGTGGGGATTCCGGAGCGCCACTTCCCTTGAGCCAAAAGAGGCTCGCCGCCAGGAATGAATGACGCCATTTCGGTGACAACGCTGCGGCGTCTTCCATCACCGAAGCGCTGAACTTGTAGTCGTGGGAATCGGTGCCCTTCAGGAAGATCAATCGCCGCCCCGTGTCGATCAGTTCACGTTCGGCTTCGGAATGCGTGCTCAGGTAGGCCAGAGCCATTCGGGCTGCTGCGGCTTTGTCCTTCGAGAGCTTGGCAAACACCGCACCGGCGTCCAGTGGTACGGCGGTGATGTCGGCAGCCTCGATTCGAGTAATGCGGGCGTCCCCCAGCGCACCGCGTGCCTTCATGGCCTCCCGGAACAGGGGAAGGAACGATGCCGCCTGTAGCAAGAGAAACCGGCGGAGTTCGTCGCTTCCGGTGGTGCGATAGGCGTAGCGCAGGGCGTTGAGTGTGGTGAGCGTGTGCAGGCCCACGATTCCGGGCTGGCGCATCAGCAACTCGCCGGCACCGAGGAAGAGCCCATCCCAGACCGATTGTGGGGCGATCTTCTGCCGCAACTGCTCGATCACGGTTTCGGCAGCCGTCGTTGCTGTGGCTTCACGCAACATCTCGATGATGGTTGCGGATTCTTCCGGAACGGGTGAACCCGCGGTCCAACCGGGGCGAACCTTGCGCAGCAATTCGCTGTTGAGCCGACCGGGACGATCGGCATCCAGGTCTTCCTTCGCGGGGTTCTTCCCATCGTGCTTGAGCAAGGCATACGCCAGTGACCGCAAGACTGGCTCAGCGTGGTGCCAGCCGATCACTTCGAGCGTGCGGAAAGCATTGGCGACATAGATGATCTTGTGCCCGATATCGCGGAAATCGCGGCTTCCATAGCGGGCGAAGAGATCGAACAATTCCCCTGCTGTTGCTGTTCGTACTAACCCGGTCACGGCACGGTCGGCCGCTTCGACATCCCACTCGTCCATTGCACGAAGGAACCGTTCGCGTGCGTGTGGTGCGTCCGGCACCTGGGCATCGTCCACCGACTTCATCCGCCAACCACTCTCCTTCAAGTTCTGGGCCTGCGCACTTTTGAAGTTATCGAGTGCCCAGAATATTGGCAGCCAGCGCTCGTTATCGGGGCCCGCCATTGCGGACTGATGTGCCGAGTTCACCACAAGCACCGCATGGAACTTGAAGCCCACGCTGGGCCGCGGTTGGACGTTGCGAACGCCCGCCAGGAGGAGTGCGGCCAGCACCTCGCGGTAGGCAAGGCCCTTCTGGATTCGCAGCCCGACTTCCTCCAGAAGTCGATCGCGTGAGGTTTCTTCGAGAAGCCGAACCAGCGGCTCGATTCCCGAATCGAGGCGAACCAGGTTCGGATCGTGCTTCGTATCGGCCGCCGAGACTGCTGGAAGCTGGCTCAGAAACGCGAGCGAACCCGCGGATGCGGCGGATGCGGAAAGAAAGGTGCGGCGGTCGTGAGGAGGCATGGCAACGCCAGGGGAGAAAGGAACGGGCGAACCAATCTCACCAGTGTACCAGATTTATTGGCTCAAACCCCACCGCGATCGCACGTCTTGATCAGGGTGACACGATTGCCACGGGAGTTGTAACGAACCACGGTCATGAAGGTGCGCATCAGCAATACACCGCGGCCGCTGGGGCGGTCGAGGTATTCAGGGTTTGTGGGGTCGGGGAGCTTCTGGATATCGAAACCGGGGCCGTCGTCGGCAATGACAAACGTTGCTCTGCTGAGACTGATGCGGGCGGTCACTCTGACGCGGCGATCACGGTAGGGCTGTTCGGTGCGTCGGATGGCCGCAAGCTGGTGGAATTCGTCGTCGCCATTCTCGCGCAGCTCGGAACTGACTTCGAGATTCCCGTGGTAGACAGCATTCAGGAGTGCCTCTTCCAGCGCAATGCCCGCCCGCATGGCACCCGAGAGATCGCAGAGTCCCATTTCAATCAAGTCGTCGCGGAAGAGTGCCACGAGTGGCGGAACGAGTGCCGGATCGTTTTCGAGAACGAACTGCGAACTACGGCGAGTCATGCCCGCCAGCACGCGGTGCCGCCGGTGCTCCGCTTGCCGGGCCGAGAGGAGGCGTTCGAGGATCGGTAGCAGGTCGTGTGGCAGCGCCTTCTTGGGTACATAGTCGGCTGCACCCGCTTTCAACGCTTCGACCACGGCCCGTTCGCTGCCCTCATCGGTCATCAGGACGACCGGTAGCTGCGGGAATCGCTCGCGCAGTTGCCCCACCAGTGCCAGGCCATCCATGCCGGGCATTTCTAGATCGGTGAGCACGACTGCCGGAGGCTGGCTGGTGATCTGTTCGAGCGCTTCTACCCCATTGCGGGCGAACGTGAGGTGCCAATCTCCCAGTGATTCGAGCAGGCGCGCGACATAGCGCTGTTCAAGCTGGGAGTCATCGACCACCAGAATGATCGGTGCTTCGTGCTGCGGGGGTGTGGTCATCACGGGGCCTCGCGCGGGCCGGGACTGACCTAATTGTACCAGCCCCAGAAATCATCGCCACACCGGGCCGCCCAACGCAGGGTCTTTCAAAGTTATAGCGTTGTCCGGACGGATG